>JAICHT010000097.1 GCA_025924755.1 Chitinophagaceae bacterium
ATCCCATATTTTTTCGGCAACGTCTTCTTTATCTTCAAAATAAATTTCTACGCCGCCGGCACCCGTATACCCGGTAGCGCTTATTAACACATTATCAATTCCGGCAAAGGTGCCTTTTACAAATGTGTAATACTTTAAGTTTAAAATATCGATATCTGTAAGCGGTTGTAATATTTTGGTAGCATTTGGGCCTTGTATGGCCAGCAGGCAGGTTTTATCACTGATGTTGTGCATTTCCGCATTATCCGTATTATGCCCGCTGATCCAGTTCCAGTCTTTATCAATATTAGATGCGTTGACCACGATCATGTAAACTTTATTTTCAGCAATACAATACACAATGATATCATCTACTATACCGCCCTGGTTATTGGTCAGGCTGCTGTATTGCGCTTTTCCGGCTGTGAGTTTTGAGGCATCGTTAGTAGTAACCCGTTGAATCAAATCCAATGACTTATCGCCTTTTATTATAAACTCGCCCATATGGCTTACATCGAATACACCGGCATTTTTTCGTACGGTTTGATGTTCATCATTAATACCTGTATAGCTAATGGGCATATTATACCCTGCAAACTCGGCCATTTTTGCTCCTAACTCCATATGCTTCCGGGTAAAAGGCGTGCTCTTCATTACAAAAAATTTGGATTGCAAAAATAAAGTAAGCATATAGAGAAAGTGGGAAAAGTTTTTCTTTGCATATACAAAAAGGCTCCTTGCGGAGCCTTAGTACAACTTAACCTACAAGTTGTGAACTTCAACCAAGTTTAATTATATAACAATCGGCAGGAAAGGATGCACTTGTGCTAACAACTCTTCATTATTTTTCTTTAGCTCGATTTTAGTAGTTTGTTTTGCAGCTTTTTCGTCTTGCATCCGTTGCAGGTTTTCCCGGTCTTTTTCTAATTGCTTTTCTTTTTTATCTATTTCCCTTTGCACACTATCCGTATTGCTTCTATATTCATATACGCCATTCGGATTGTTTTTATAAGTATCTACTTCTTCCAATTGTCCGTCTGCCGTCATTACGTAATCCGTATCACTGTTCCAGTCAAAATAATCATCATTATCCCAATCTGAATTGCGGCCGTAATCGTTCCAGGTGTTTCTTTCGCCTATGCGCACATGTGCCGGGTGCAATTTTCCCTTGATAGATTCGTCAAGCCGGATTCTTTTACCCACAGGAACTTTAATTTCCACAATCACTTTTTGTCCCCTGAACTTACTATCCCGGTTTATGCCTAAGCCACTGCCTAATATTAAAGTGCTATCTGTATAGTAGGCGTTATAGTTGATCTTTTCGGCTTTAGCCTCTGCCAGGTGCCGGGTTCTGCCGGCGCTGTACTTGTAAATGGTTACCCCGTAATTAGAATCATCGCTTTTAATGATCCGCACCTTGATATTGGCCAGTTTCATACTATCGTCTGTAATGTCCCATCCATTTGATCCTTCATCTGCTATCCACCACATTTCTCCGCCATATCGTACTTCCGGCTCGTTTACCCTCACTATCATTTTGCCGGAAGGCGGTTGTGTAATAGCTACGGGCTGCGGTACTTTTTCGTAATATCGTACATCTCTTACAATGCTGCCTGCCAAAGCCAGTACACAAAAAACACCTATTAACCATAAGCCTCCAAAGATCCATCCCAGGTAATGCCGCTGCGTTTTTACTTTCATGATTCTACGTACTAGCCAGGTTATAAAGGCTATCAGCGGTATGGCTAAAAAAAGCAACACGGCGCCCCAAAAAAACAGTTTCTGCCAAAAGCCATCCAACATAAAATTCAGTATGTTTTGTTTTAACGGCCATATAGCGGTGCCGCTGCCAAATAGCACTACTATCAATACTACAAACAAGGCAAAGGCTATACTACCGGCAACAAACAGAAAGAAAGCTTTGAACAGTACGCCTATGGCATGACCCAAACCACGGGCTACCGGCCTTGCTGTTTCCGACATTTCGCTGGCAAAGGTTCTTCCTCTTGTGCTCGCAAAGTCGCGGGCTCTTTCGCTAAAATTTTGGGCAGAGGTTTTTACTTCTTCGCTAAAAGCTTTGGCGCGGTCTTTTGCTTCACTTCTAAACTGGTTGATTTCCTCCTGAACGTTTTGCCGTATGCGGTTTACATCAATCGTTTCTCCACGCATTTCCATTTTTTCGTATTGGGATTTGGCTTCCGGCAATACTATCCATAATATGATATAGGCCAATATGAACGTGCTGGTAAACGATCCAAAGAAAAAGTCGGGGAAGAAAGGACCATGATAAGCAGAGAAAATTCCGTTGATACCGCTAAGTAAAATATTAATTATTAAAGGGGCGGCAAATATCAAACGTATTGCCCAGGCCGGTTTATCAAAGTAAGCACCTATGCCTCCGGCCACACCGGCTATGATACGGTCATCCGGATTACGAAACAACCTTTTTCCCACATAAGTTGCCAGTGGCCTTGTAGGCAACACAATCCATAAGACAATATATATTAATATACCAAAGCCAAAACCCCCAAATGTGATGATAGCAAATAACAGCCTTATAACTGCGGGATCTACATTCATATAGTTGGCAATACCAGAGCATACACCACCCAGCAATTTATCCGATGCATCGCGGTACAGTCTGCCTTTAAAACGCCTGCCATCCGCACGGGTATAAGTAGCACTGGTTGCCTGATCGGTACCCGCATTATCTGCCGCATCTACTTTTTCAAAATCTTCTATACGGCCCATCGAGCTGATGATTTCATCAACATCGGTTTCGGTAACTGCTGTAATGCCTTTTTTAATCTTATCATTCATCAGCTCGGCAATACGGCTTTCAATATCATTAATAATTTCATCGCGGCCATCTTCATTTGCAAAATACCGGCGCAGGCTTTCTATATACCGTTGCAAACTTTCGTAAGCAGAATCCTCGATGGGAATCACCCTGCCCGATAAGTTTATATTTATGATCTTTTTCATTGTTTAGTGGTTGGTTGAAGTTGATGTGTTAGGTTGTATATTGTTAGTCAGGGCATTTACTCCATATGATAGCTCTTGCCAGGTTTGATCGAGTTCCTTATAAAATGCCTTTCCTTTATCTGTAAGAGAGAAATATTTACGGGGCGGCCCCGAATTGCTTTCTACCCAGCGATAGGTAAGCATATCTGCATTTTTTAACCGCGTTAGAAGCGGGTAAAGCGTGCCTTCTAAAATATTTAGGCTGGCCGCTTTCATCTCCTCCACGATATCACTTGGATAAGCCTCGCCGCGGCCGATAATGGATAAAATGCAAAATTCCAATATCCCTTTCCGCATCTGGCTTTGTGTATTCTCAATATTCATAATTACCTCTTTGTGCTTTTGCTTTATCAAAGATATGGTGTTATTTGGTACTATACAACACATAGTACCATATTTTTTATAGTAATGGCATATCTAAAGTAGTTGCACACATATTAATGAATTGATTATCAACAACATAGTATCAAAAATAGGTTATTATGAATTTTTAAATGGTAAAACTAGCTGACAAGTGGTAGTGCTTATTAGAAGGATTGCTGCTCAAAAGATGGGGGCAGGGCAATACTAAAACAGCCAGGATTACTTTATAAACCGGCTTCCTTATTTTTATGCCTTTATTATACAAAAGCATGACGCTTGAAATGCCTACTGTTGCCATTGTTACTCCTTGTTTTAATGAAGGGGCCGGAATTTTAGATTTTCTTAAAAAGGTGGAAACTGCACTTAAGCGTACCAATGAGCAATTTATAATTATTACCGTTGATGATTGTTCTCAGGATAATACTTTGGAGCAGCTCCGTAATTTTCAGTTCCATTCTCCTTTACATCAACTGCACATCCTATCGCTGCATTTTAATGTAGGTCACCAGGGAGCTATATACCAGGGTTTGCTTTACGCTTCCACCCTGAATGTGGCTAAAGTAATTATTATGGATTCGGATGGAGAAGACGACCCGGATGCCATTCCGGAATTGCTTCAGCAAAAAGATTTTAGTATTGTGGAAGTAAAACGCGGCAAAAGGGCTGAGTCGCTTTTGTTTCAAATCTGTTATACGCTTTACAAATTTATTTTCCATTTAATAACAGGCAAAAGCATGGATTACGGAAATTATTGCATGATAGACCGTGATATGGTGAACCGGATTTCTTACACCTCTTTTATACACCTGCCTGCGTATTTACTTAAACAAAAAGCTACTAAAACTTCAATACAAAACAATAGGCAGAAGCGCATTTCAGGAAAGTCTAAAATGGGCATGCAGGGTTTGCTTATTCATGCGTTTAAATCGTTAATTGAATTTGGAGAAGATCTTTTAATGATGTTCTTGAAGTTATTCCTGGCCATTTCTGTATTGTTACTATTGCTTCTGGGCAATATCTTCTACCAGAAATTTATAGCAAAAACGGCTATACTGGGTTGGTTTAGTACGCTTACCATTGGTTTGCTTAATCTGGGCATGATCTGCTTTGGCTTTTTTATTATCGGCATATTAATACTCAACCTTATTCACCAGCAAAACAACCGAACGCAAAAAAATATATACAGCATTATAAAAAATACACATGAACCTAAAACGCTACCTTCCTGAGGATCGTTCTATCTATATTTTATGGAGCATTCTTGTGGTATCCTTTATCTTAAGATGCTGGCACCTCACTTTTCAAAGCTATTGGCTGGATGAATTACATACCATGAACGAGGCAGATCCCAACATCTCCTGGAGCGCCTTGTTTTCTTACCTAAAATGCTGTGACCAGCACCCGCCGCTTTATTTTATACTATGCCGGTTTTGCTTTGCTATTTTTGGGCATACCGAGTTGGTAGGCAGGTTTATTTCCCTCTTATTTGGCACAGCGGGTGTTTGGGCCATGTGGCTGCTTGGAAAAGAATTTCTTGACAGACGCCTGGGGTTGATTGCTGCGGCATTAACGGGTTTTAACTATTTCCATATTGTTTACTCGCAGGAAGCCAGAAATTATATTGTAGTCTTCTTTTTTGCTGTTCTCTCGTTTGTTTATTTTGTCAGGTTATTAAAGCAATTAAAAAATAAAAATGCAATCTTATATGCGGTGTTTACATTGCTGATGATGTACACTCACTATTATGGTTTGTTTGTTGCCGTTTCTCAATTTTTCACTGCATTGCTATTTATAGTACTTGACAGGAACAACCGCAACTTGCTTTTTTCTAAATTTCTTTTGGCGGGTATTATTATAGCCATATGCTATTTGCCATGGATTCCTTTTGTGCTGGCCATGTCTGATATCCATTCCTTTTGGATAGGAGCCATTGCTAACAATTTTGCAAAGGAATTCTTCAGCCAGTATTTTGGTGATAATGCTTTGATATTACCCTTTATCATTCTTTTACTTATCTACTATTGCCTGGAAGTATTCCGGTCAGGCAGGCCACTGATGCATACATCGCCTATCAAGCAGAACGATCCCTTATCGCTCAGCTTTATTATACTTTTTACTACTACGGTTCTTACTTATTTAATACCTTATTTACGCTCCGTATTAGTAGTACCTATGTTATTCAACCGCTATACTATTGTAGTAGTGCCGGCTTTTATTATTGCTATTTCTTTTGCTTTGATACAAATCCATCATGCTACGGTAAGAGGGTTGCTCCTCGGCACCATTCTGCTGCTGTCGGTTATAGATCTTATCGTTATAAAAAAATACTATAAACAAATAAGTAAAACACAATTCAGAGAGGTCACTTCCTTTGTAGCAAATCAGCCAGCAAATACTTATCCTATTATTAACCAAAGAACCAGTTGGCAAGATCAGTATTACCTGAACCGTTACCATTATAAGGGGGAAGTATTGACGGGTAAAAAAGAGGATATGGTGGATTCTATTCTTGGAAAAAAAAGTAAAAAGTTTGATCTACAGGCGTTCTGGATTGTTGGCTTTCATGGAGAAGCAAAATTAGCGGCGGATAAAAGAGCGGCTTTAGATACCGCTTTTACTTTAATGAAAGACACATCGGGCTATGATGCTTGGGCGGAACTTTATGTATCTAAATGGGCGGCCAATGGATCGCAGGTAATAACTTCTACTAATTTTCCGGAACCGAATGCTGCAGATATAGATGGGCAAAAGGTGATTGCCATATGGGGCGGTACGGTTAAAAGCTATGCAGTAACGTTTAAAAAAGGCAGCTACGAAATGTCGGTATTATCTAAAGGCACGCCAGTAGCCGGTGTTTATCCCCACTTAAATATTTATATGAATGGAAAAAAGGTATATGAATTTTATACTCCACAAGTTTTTGGTACCAGAAAAACAATCATATCTGTGCCTGCAGATGGCAACTACGAAATACAAATTGAACTGGATAATGATGCATCAGACCCGGCAAAATCAGAAGACCGGAATGCCTTTATTCAGCGTATTCTATTTATGAAACAATAGCATACAAAAGGAGTGTACCTTGATTGAAGCACACTCCTTTTGTAATTATAACTTTTACTTTTTCAAGCCTATCTCGCGTAAGCGTTCATCCAGGTATTCTCCGGCAGTTACATCTTCATATGCTTTTGGCCGTTCATCAGTAATGCAGTCATTTAAGCAAGCTAAGCTCATTTCACTTTTAGGATGTAAAAAGAACGGAATAGAATATCTTGAGGTGCCCCATAGTTCTCTTGGCGGATTTACTACACGGTGAGTGGTTGAGCGCAGCCGGTTATTGGTTAAACGTTGTAGCATATCGCCTACGTTTACTACTATCTGCTCGGGCAGCGACGTAACCGGTACCCATTGGTTTTGCTTGGTTAAAATTTGCAACCCATCTGCTGATGCCCCTACCAATAAGGTTATCAGGTTAATATCCTCATGCTGCTCGGCACGTATGGCAGATGCAGGCTCCTGCGTAATTGGTGGGTAATGAATTGCCCGCAAAATAGAATTACCATTATGTACATACCTGTCAAAGTAATGTTCATCCAGCTCCAAATAAATAGCAATGGCTTGCAGCAAAGCTTTGCCCGAATTTTCGAAACTCCGGTACGCTTTATACAATGTAGGGGCAAGTTCCGGTACTTCTTTTACGTGTACATTTTCGGGATATTCTTTTTTTATAGCATCGCTATCTTCAACCGTTTGCCCATATTGAAAAAATTCTTTTAAATCCGGAGCATCATATCCTTTAGCATGTTCGCGGCCAAAGGATGTATATCCACGCTGGCCTGCCAGCTCTTTCTTTTCGTATTCCCATTTTGTTTGGTTGGGCAGTGCAAAAAATTGCTGCACGTATTTATATAAGTCCGATATCAGATCGTCTGGTATACCATGATTTTTTACAGCCACAAAACCTACTTCCTCATAGGCTCGCCCCAGCTCCCATACAAATGTTTGCCTGCGTACTTCATCGCCACTTAAAAAATCAGACAGGTTTACTACGGGTATATTCATAGTTAATTTTTATAGATGTAAAATAACGTACAATTTATAGTATGCTGCTATTATATAACAGAATCAAGATTTGAATTTATGATCATTAAAACTCGGCACTTTTAGGCGTTCGCGGGAAAGCAATCACATCCCTGATATTGGTCATACCTGTTACAAATTGTACCATCCGTTCAAAGCCCAATCCAAAGCCGGCATGCGGCACCGTTCCAAACCGACGCGTATCTAAATACCACCACAATTCCTCTGCCGGCACCTGCATTTCTTCCATACGTTGCACCAGTTTATCATAGCGTTCTTCCCGCTGCGATCCTCCTACAATTTCACCAATACCCGGCGCTAAAATATCCATAGCGGCTACGGTTTTACCATCATCATTCTGGCGCATATAAAAGGCCTTTATTTCTTTGGGATAATTGGTAACAATCACCGGTTTTTTAAAGTGCTTTTCTACTAAATACCGCTCATGCTCACTTTGCATATCAATGCCCCATTTTACATCGTATTGAAACTTTTTCTTTTTATAAGCAGGCGATTGCAGCAAAATGTCAATAGCTTCCGTATAAGTAATACGTTCAAATTTATTTTCGGTAACAAATTGTAATTTTTGAACTAAATCCAATTCGCTCCGTTCAGCCTGTGGTTTTGTTTTTTCTTCATCTAATAACCGCATCCGCAAAAACTCCAGGTCCTCTGCATTATGTTCCATAGCATATTTAATAATATACTGAATGAACTCTTCTGCCAGGTTTGTATTGTCTTCCAGGTCGTAAAAAGCCATTTCCGGTTCTATCATCCAAAACTCGGCAAGATGACGCGCCGTATTGGAGTTTTCGGCCCGGAACGTAGGGCCAAAGGTGTAAATATCGCCAAAAGCGGTAGCGCCCAACTCACCTTCCAGTTGCCCACTTACCGTAAGGTTAGTAGGGCGGCCAAAGAAATCAGCGGAAAAGTCAACAGTGCCGTTTTCAGCACGGGGCGTTTTGTCGAAAGGCAATGTAGTTACTTTGAATGTTTCCCCAGCGCCTTCTGCATCTGATGCGGTAATAATAGGAGTATGCAAATAAATAAACCCCCTGTCGTTGAAAAATTGATGTACAGCAAAAGCCAACGAATGCCGGATGCGAAATACGGCACCGAAGGTATTAGTACGAAAACGCAGGTGTGCAATTTCACGTAAAAATTCCAGGCTGTGTTTTTTGGGTTGCAGCGGATATTTTTCCGCATCACTATCTCCTAGTATTTCAATTTCGGTGGCTTTTAATTCGATGCTTTGTCCTTTGCCCAACGACTCTGTAATTACTCCCGTTACTTTTAATGCCGCACTGGTAGTAATGCGTTTTAAAAACTCATCGGGATATTGGCCTAACTCCACTACCACCTGCAGATTATTATTGGCAGATCCGTCATTCAGCGCTATAAACTGGTTGTTACGAAACGTACGCACCCAACCCATAACCGTTACCTGTCGGCCTTTTGGCTGCTCAGCTAATAGCTGCTTTATTTTTATTCTGTTGTTGAACATATTGTGTGTTAAGAAGCCGCAAAGATAATTAGGTATACAGGATAAGTTAAGGATCGTTTAATTGATAAGTAGTTAGATAAAATTTTTGATTTTTTAGATATTTAGAGTTATAATTGCAGCGGAAAACGCTTGAGAGATCGTTTCTTACTCACTCACACAAGACTGTTTTCGGTAGTTCCAATCAAAAATCAAATCATTTTAGCTTAAAGATTTACACTTATCACACGGTTTAAAATATATTTTTAGTATGTACGATATTTTGCAGCTTAGCGATATGCTTGTACCAGAGTTGCTGGACATTGCAGAACAATTACAAATAGAGGATGCCCAAAAATTAGATAAACAAGAGCTTATTTACAAAATTTTAGACAGACAAGCAGTTGCAGGCACTAACAGTAATGCTGTAAAAAGTGCTATGGCAGAAAGACCCAAGCGCAAAAGAATTTTAAAAGCTACTACCGCTAATACTACAGAAGAAGCTGTGGTAGAAGATACCGCAGTGGAAGTAGAAGAAAAAAAACCGGTAAAAAAGCAGCCACCCGTAAAAAAAGAAGGGCCAAAAAAGGTTAAAAGAAAAATAGAGGAAAACGAAATAGCAAACGAGGTGATGCCAACTCCTGAAGCAGGCGAAGAAAGAGAAAACGAACAGGAGCAGGGTGATGGCCAAGAAGTGGCTTTTGAGGCAATGCCGGTGGCAGAAAAGAACAATACGGTTAACCCAAATGGCAAGTATTATCCGTCCCGCCGCGACCAGGTTTTTAATATTGAATTTGACGGCATTATACTGGCGGAAGGTGTATTAGAAATGATGCCCGATGGTTATGGCTTTTTACGGTCATCCGATTATAACTATTTATCCTCGCCGGATGATATCTATGTATCGCCTTCGCAAATAAAACTATTTGGTTTAAAAACCGGCGATACAGTTACCGGGCCTGTACGTCCGCCTAAAGAAGGTGAAAAATATTTTGCACTTTTAAAAGTGGAATCTATTAATGGTAAAAGCCCCGAGGAAGTTCGTGACCGGGTACCGTTTGACTATTTAACGCCGTTGTTTCCGTTTGAAAAATTGAACTTATTTACAAAGGCAGATAATTATAGCACCCGCATTATAGATTTATTTACTCCTATTGGTAAAGGCCAGCGTGGATTAATTGTAGCACAACCTAAAGTGGGTAAAACCGTTTTACTGAAGGAAGTAGCCAATGCTATTGCGGCCAATCATCCGGAAGTGTACTTAATGGTAGTATTGATAGATGAGCGTCCGGAAGAGGTTACAGATATGGAGCGCAGCGTAAGGGCAGAGGTAATTGCCTCTACTTTTGATGAGCCTGCCGAAAAGCACGTAAAGGTTTCTGCTATTGCTTTGCAAAAAGCCAAACGCCTGGTAGAGTGCGGGCACGATGTGGTGATACTATTAGATTCTATTACCCGCCTGGCCCGTGCCCATAATACGGTAGCGCCTGCTTCAGGTAAAGTATTATCTGGTGGTGTAGAAGCCAACGCGATGCAAAAGCCTAAGCAATTTTTTGGTGCCGCCCGTAAAATAGAATTTGGTGGCTCATTAACCATTTTAGCTACCGCCTTAATTGATACCGGATCTAAAATGGACGAAGTGATATTTGAAGAATTTAAAGGAACCGGCAATATGGAGCTTCAACTGGATCGCCGGTTAGCCAACAAACGCATATTCCCGGCTATTGATTTAGTGGCTTCTTCCACCCGCCGCGATGATTTACTTTTAGAAAAAGACGTATTGCAACGCATGAATTTATTACGGGTTTATTTTACCGATATGAATTCGGAGGAAGCTATGCGTGAACTGATGAAAAGAATGAAGGGCACAAGAGATAACTACGAGTTTCTGGCTTCTATGAACGGATAAATATCATGTTCTGAAATATTGATAATACCTATTTGCAAATGCTTCCATAAACCGGAAGCATTTTTATTTAAAATGATACCGCATTAAGTTTATATTCTTGTTGTATTATTATATGACAGAAAGCCACCGGAAAATCCTGTTTATATGAAAAGATCATTTTATATGCTATTGTTTTTTGCTACTATTACGTGCAAGGCACAAAACATTAGCGGTTTATATAGCGGTACTTTAATAAACGACAGCACCAAAAAAGTGCAAAATTATGAGCTGGCTTTAAGTGAATACAGAGATGTAATTACCGGCTATTCTTATACTACATTTATAGTGAACGATACTTTTTATTACAGTATAAAAAGGGTAAAGGCGCAGAAGAAGGATGGACAATTAATTGTAGAAGATGTAAAAATGCTGGCTAATAATTTTCCGGCCTCTCCTGCAAAAGGCGTCCGGCAGGTAAACACGTTTCCATTGAATATGCAGGATACGGTTACTTCTTTAAACGGCAACTGGAAGACCACTAAAACAAAAACCTATTATGCATTATCGGGCTCTGCCAATATGCAAAGAGATAAAGACAGTTTGCAATCGCAATTGGTACAACATCTTACCGAGTTAAACATCATCAATAATAACACACCCGCTGTTGCTTCTGCTTCAAGCGCAAGCCATGTACCGTTGTCAAAAGCTACTGCTGCAAAAGTACCTACGCCGGAAAATTTACCCGCAGCACAACGCAAAATAAACTTCTTACAAGCAATTACAGTAAGCAGCGATAGCCTTA
>JAICHT010000098.1 GCA_025924755.1 Chitinophagaceae bacterium
CATGGGCACTCCCGAATTTGCGGTAGCCTCGTTAGCGGCTTTACTACATGCGGGATGTACCATTGCAGGCGTAGTTACTGCCCCGGATAAACCTGCAGGAAGAGGAATGAAAGTGCAGGAAAGTGCCGTAAAAAAATTTGCTTCTGAAAATGGATTAAAATTACTACAACCGGAAAAGCTTAAAAATCCTGCATTTATTTCTGAGTTGCAATCTTTGAATGCCGATTTGCAAATTGTAGTAGCATTCCGCATGTTGCCCGAAATTGTATGGAATATGCCACCAATGGGCACTATTAATTTACACGGATCGCTACTGCCTCAATACCGCGGCGCAGCTCCTATTAACTGGGCTATCATTAATGGAGAAAAAGAAACAGGTGTTACCACTTTCAAGCTGCAACACCAAATTGATACCGGCGATATTTTGCTACAGGAAAAAATAAATATTGGTGAAGATGAAACTGCCGGAGAACTGCACGATAAAATGAAGGAAGCAGGTGCCAATTTATTAGTAAAAACGGTGAAAGGTTTAGCTGACGAATCGCTAAAAGAAATTCCGCAAGCTGCTATTGAACAAGAGATCAAACATGCGCCAAAAATTTATACTGCCACGTGTAAGATTGACTGGAATCACAGTATGCAGTCTATTCATGATTTAATACGGGGATTGTCCCCATATCCCGGAGCCTTTACTTACTTAAATGAAAAAATACTTAAAATTTTTAAAAGTAAAAAAGAAGCAGCAGCCCCAATTCAATCAGCAGGAGATATTGAAACCGATCATAAAACCTATTTAAAGTTTGCCTGCAACGATGGCTATATTTATATACTGGAAATGCAACTGGAAGGTAAAAAGAGAATGTACATAGAAGACTTTCTCAGAGGTTATAAGATCAATTCATAACAGTAATATTAAATCGTTTGCGCATCAGCGTTATAGTAAAAAGGCAGCACAATTGCGCTGCCATTTTTTTAATGCTTTTGCTCTTAATCCATCTCCTGGCCCAGTTTACGATATCCTACAAAAAAGAATAACGGGAATACCAGCAATGTCAATATAGTAGCGGTTATCAGGCCACCTATAACCACAATAGCTAATGGTTTGGATGTTTCTGAACCAATACCATGCGATAAAGCAGCGGGCATTAAACCAATTGCCGCCATCAATGCCGTCATTACTACAGGCCGTACTCTTGCACGTACACCCTCTCCTATTGCATGCCCCAGGGAATGGTGGTTAAATTCGTGCTTTTTTATTCGTTGTAAATTATTTTTAAAGACAGAAATCAGTATCACACCATTTTGTATGCAAATACCAAACAACGCAATAAACCCGATACCGGCTGATATACTGAAATTGGTACCAGAAATAAGCAAAGCCGCGATACCGCCGATAATAGCAAACGGCACGTTCAGCAACACCATTCCTGCATCTTTTACATTACCAAACATTACAAACAATATCAAAAAGATTATGAGCAAACTAATTGGCACTACCTGCATCAATCGCTTGGAAGCCCGTTGCTGGTTTTCAAAATCACCAGCCCATTGCATTTCATATCCTTTGTCTAAATGCACGGCCTGGTTTACTTTGGCCTGCGCTTCTGTTACGGTGCTTCCCATATCACGGCCTCTTACAGAAAACTTCACTGCGCTGTATCTGCGGTTATCATCTCTGAAAATAATACTGGGTCCATCGAGCCGCTCGATAGTAGCAATATTTTTTATAGGCACCTGCGCACCTCTTAAGGTGGGCACCATTAAATTACTAATAGCTTCTGCATTGTTGCGATAGGCTTCTTCATACCGTAATCGTAATTGAAATCTTTTTTCGCCTTCGTATATCTGTGAGACCCCTTTACCACCAATGGCCATCTCAATAATAGCATTGGCATCGGCAGTAGTGACACCATATAATGCCATTTTGTTTTGATCTAAATCTATCCGTAATTCCGGTTGGCCAAGGTTCCGGATTACACCTAAGTCTGCCACACCTTGTATGTGTTTCATTTCATCATATACCTGGTTGGCTTTGCCTTCCAAATACGGCAAACTATCCCCATAAATTTTTACTACTAAAGATCCTTTTACACCCGATACGGCTTCTTCCACGTTATCCATAATTGGTTGAGAAAAGTTGAGGTCAATACCCGGAAAAACACCTAACTTTTTCTGCATCTGTGCGATCAGTTCTTCTTTTGATATCCCACTCTTCCATTCTTTTTTCGGGTATATGTCTACGTGAAATTCAATATTGTAAAAACCTGTGGCATCTGTACCATCGTTAGGCCGTCCGGTTTGCGACATTACCTGTTTTACTTCGGGAAATTGGCGGATTATCCCTCTCATTTTATTGGCAATATCTCTCGACTCATCCAGCGAAACACTCAGCGGACAGGTAGCACGAATATATATGGCGCCTTCATCCAGTTCGGGCAAAAATTCCGTACCTAAAAATTTAAACATAAAGAAACCAATTGCCACCACAGCAACAGCTGATAACAGTGTAACTTTTTTATGGTGATACGTCCAGTTAAACATGCGCATCACACCATTGGTGATGCCTTCCACAAACCGGTTGTGTTTTTCTTTTACATTCTTTTTTAACAATAAACTGCTTAATAATGGCACCAGTGTGAGCGTTAATATAAGTGCACCCAGCAGCGCAAAGCCTAATGTCCATGCAAGTGGCGAAAACATTTTCCCTTCTACTTTTTGAAAAGAAAAAATTGGTAATAAAGCGGCGATAATAATTAGCTTCGAAAAGAAGATCGCTTTTCCTAACTCGCCACCGGTATTTTTAATAATTCCCAGCTTTGATAATTTATTGAAGCGTTCCATACCTACCTGGTGGGCCCGTTGATCCAGCAATACGAATATGCCTTCCACCATTACTACGGCGCCATCTATGATGATACCAAAATCAATAGCCCCCATAGAAAGCAGGTTGGCGCTCATGCCTTTTAATGTGAGACATATGAATGCAAAAAGCAACGCCAGTGGTATCACTATCGCTACGGTAATGGTAGTTCGCCAATCTGCCATAAAAAGAAATACGATAACGGTTACGAAGATGATGCCTTCCATCATATTGTGCAGTACCGTATGCGTAGCAAATTCAATTAAATTATCCCGATTATAAAACGTATTTATTTTAACGTCACCCGGAAGAACTTTGTCGTTCAGGTAATTGATTTTCGCTTCTACCCTTTTAATAACATCGCTTGGATTTTCTCCTTTGCGCATCACTATAATGCCTTCCACCACATCATTCTGCTTATCGCGGCCCACCTGCCCCAACCTTGGTAAACTCGATACATTTACATCGGCTACATCTTTTACAAAAATGGGCGTGCCATTAATATTATCTACTATGATATTTCCTATTTCTTCTACATTATTGATCAGGCCGATACCACGTACTACATAGGCCTGAGAATTATCTACAATTACATCCCCGCCTACATTGATATTACTTTTTGATGCAGCATTGTACACATCCAATGGTGATATGCCATAAGAAGCAAGCTTTAATGGATTCACCTTGATTTCATAAGTCTTTACTTCTCCACCAAAACTTACCACATCGCCTACGCCCGGAACACCTAAAAACTGTCTTTCAATTACCCAATCCTGCAAGGTTTTTAGTTCCTGTACGGTTTTAGTATTGCTTTTTAAAGTATACCGGAAAATTTCGCCGGTAGGCCCTGTAGGTGGCTGTACATCTGGGTCGGCACCTTCTGGTAATTGTACACTGCGCAATAAATTGTTGACCTGCTGGCGGGCAAACGGATCATCTACATTATCTTCAAAAATTACTTTTACTACCGACAATCCGAAAACTGTAGTTGACCGTACCGACTCTTTTTTCTGAGTAGGATTCATAGCTACTTCAATCGGTATGGTCACAAATTTTTCTACTTCCTCGGCGCTTCTTCCGGGCCATTGGGTGATGATAGTAATTTGCGTGTTGGTTACATCCGGAAATGCTTCAATGGGTATATTTTTAAATGCTATTACTCCCCATATAATTAAAACCACCGTTGCTAAAAAAATAAACAGTCGGTTCTTTAATGAAAAGGCAATAACTTTTTTTATGGCTTTAAACATAATTTCTTTTTTGTCTATTTGCTATTTAATGCCTGGTAGAGAAATACCTGCGAGTTGGTTACCACTTCATCGCCAGCATTAAGCCCGGTAATAAAAGCTTTTGTATCCACTCTTTTTAAAACCTCCACTTCTTTAGTTTCCAGCTTATTTCCGTTTTTTACTACCACGTAATTGTTACTATTGTCCAGTACTATAGCCTGCGATGGAATGGACAATACTTTATTATCAGAGGGTTTGCCATTTACTTTTATAGTAGCAAACATTTCAGGTTTTAATTCTCCGTTTGCATTGTTCATACTGATACGCACTTTCATGGTACGTGTGGCAGGGTCAAGTACGTTATAAATTTTATCAATCTTACCGGTGTAGTCTTTTTCCGGATCGGCCAGGGTGTTTACTTTTACTTCATCTCCCAAATGAATATTGTTCATATCGGCTTCGTACACATTTGCAATTACCCATACATTTGAGAGATCAGCTACGGCAAAAAGATCTGCATTATTATCAGCCCGAACCTCCGAATTATTAGTAATGTTTTTTTCGATGATATAACCACTTAGCGGCGCTTTTACCACATATGCCGCATTGTTACCGCCGGTAACTGACGACACCTGTTTAGCACGATTTAGTTCCGACTTTGCTTTGTTATATTCGATCTGTGCATTGATGTAATCCTGCTCTGTAGCGAGTTTGCCATCATATAAGTCTTTAGTGGTTTGCAAACTTTTCTTTGCCATTGCCACATTAGATTCTGCCAGTGATAAATCGTTGGAGGTTCCGGCTACTTCCGTACTTTGTATAATAGCCAAGGTTTGCCCCTGCTTTACATAGTCGCCCAATTCTACATGTACATTTCGTACTTTACCACTTACCAATGCATATACTTTGGCTTGTTTGCTTTCGTTGGGTTGAATTTTACCATTCAGCTTTATTACATCAGCAACATCTGCAGTTACGGCCTGAGCAGTTTGAATATGTTTTATAATACTATCTGATATTGCATTTTCGGTAGCAGGTGGCGCTTGCGCTTCATGAGTGCTACACGAAAAAGTAGTTACTGCCAAAAACAATGCAACACTCAATAACTTTATAGATTTCATCATTGTATTATTAGTAGTTAAGTAAGGTTTTACCAATGGTAAAATTTAGCGCTTCAATAGCTTGCATCCGGTCGTTTTGCAGCCCGTTTATTTGTAAAATATTTTGTTTGTACGATTCGTAGAAATCCGTAAACTCCAGCATACTAATGTTTCTTTTTTGAAAATTTTCGGTAATGCTTTTTAGCAAAAGCTCAAACTTATTTCTAAAATCAGGGTCAATAGACTGAAGAAGCTTATCGGTATTTAATGCTTTTATATATGCTTTCTGCACTTCATTTTCTACCACAAATGTTTGCTTGTCCAGCAACAGTTTGCTTTGGTCTATATCATTTTTTGCAGCTTTGATGTTGCCCTGGTTGCGGTTAAAAAAAGGCAGGTCGATTGCCATATTAAAGAAGGAAGCACTTTCCACAAAGCTTCCCCGTTTATCGAAGCTTGCGCCTAAAGAAAGATCGGGCACAGCCAATGCTTTTTGCAACGTATAATTTTGGCGGCTGTATAATAAATTATTTTGTGCCAATTTTAAATCGTACCGGTTGGCATAGGCTGTATCAATCAAACTTTGCAAAGGCGTTGCCTTTACAGATGGAATAGCTGCTACGTTGATATCAGATTGCGGAACAAACCATGTATGATTATTTTGCAAGAGCAATTGCATCTCAGCTTCCACGTCATTAAACTGGTTTTGCAGCGAAGTTTGCTCTGCTTTTAAGCTGTATAAAAGTGATTGTATTCGCACCGCATCTTTTAACGTGACCTCGCCTTTTGCTTCCAGTGTTTGGTAGCTGCTATTGAGGCTTTCCAGTGAAGCAATTTGCACATTATATGCATTGATGGAATTCTGGAAAAAGTAAGCCTGGTAAAAGTCGCTACGCAACGTGTACCGCAATGTTCTCAACAAATCGAATAAGCGGTTTTGCGCCAGCGCCACATTCGTTTCGGCCAATTTAACCTGCTTATTGCGCTTGCCAGCCAATAGTATCAATTGCTGAACGCCAGCAATGTATTCGCCGGTTTTATTACTTATATCAAAGTATTTGTTTTGCTGCGGATTATATATGTCACCTGTAAACTGAAAGTTTGGATTGTTGAAAAGCTTTGCTTGTATTACTTGCGCCTGCGCAATACTTACATTGTACTTTTCTGCTAAAAGCGATACATTTTTTTCAGCAAATATTTTTTCGGCTTCCGGTAGTGTAATCCGCAATGTATCCTGCGCCGGAGCATATAAAAAGCAAAGCAAAGAAAATACGATCAGGAAAGTTTGCCGCTTTCTATTATTAAACTTCTTCATTCGCATAAATTAAATATACAGTTATTACAACAGTATTTGTTTGGCACTGGCTGTGCAAGCCAACGTGTGGCAGCTATGAGGTAAATTCTTAAAAAAGCTATGAAAGTTCCGGTGGTGGAAGCTGAATATCAAAGAAAACAGCAGCCGGCTTTTGTTGTATATAGGGAGGGTACTTTATCTTTTGTTTTAAGTTAATATAAGCTTTGTTTAGTTCAACCACTTGCTGATAATAAACATACGTATCCGGCTTTGCCATATGAAAATAGCGGGCATTGTCATCATCCTCATCTTGCTGCGGCTCATGAGCATTTCCGTTGATAGTATGATCGATGTATTCCGCTAAAGAATTTACATCATACATCTGGCCATTTTTATCATACGTATCTACTTCATCTACCTGCGCTATAAACATAGAGAAGTTGATATGGGATAATAATAGTATGAAAGCCAGAAACCTCATTGCGGGTGCAAAGATAAAATGGCCGCCATGGAAGTGCATAGCAGAAAGACCTCATAACATTACAATAACGCCTTATAACAGTTTAGTAACGTGCTGCAGTGAAGCAAAAAGACCATGTTGCAGATGGAATTTCAAAAGCTATTTATATAAAAAGCTCCTGTTTATACAAGAGCTTTTTATATAAGTTTCCGTTGCTGATTAATACGTGATCCTCACAACAAATTTATCGGCATCTGCAATATCCAGTGCATTAGCACCGGCATTGCTAATGCGTAAATCCAATCCCTGGTTTTGACGTATGCCACTCATTTGACCCAATACTTTGGCATAAATAGCTTTGTTGTTTGTAGGATTTATTATCCGAATGATGCTGCCGGGTTCTACACCATCCAGCAGTGCATAATACTTGTTATCCTGCCAGCCACTGGCTGTTTTAAAAATGCCGGAGGTCACTGTTTGATCTTTGTTGGCCGCAGCCGTTTTCATTTGCTGGTCATATAAACTTTTAAAGTACCCTGCGTCAGATGTAACGGCTGCAGTAGTTGCAGCGGTATTAGCTGGCGGAGCACTTTTTACTGCTGCCGGTTTTTCTTCTTCCTTTTTCGTTACTACCGGATCTTCTTTTTTGGGTGCCTGGGCAACTGAAGCTGTATTGTTTTTTATAGCTGTAGACGCAACTGGTGCCGGGTTTGAATTGGCTTCCGTAGTAGCCTTTGCTAAAGCACTATTGCCGCTTTCGGACGGTTTAACAGCAGTTAGATATCCAACTATTAATTTAGTGCCGGCACTAATATTATCATTGGTTAAATGATTCCATTTGCGCAGGTTGGCCATTAATACTTTATTATTTTTAAGACTCACCCGGTACAGGCCTTCTTTATCACCTACTACATAATAAACGGGTGTGCCTTCGCTGGCTGACTGCGAAAAATTTTCTGCTTGCAGGGGTATCATAATCGTTTGGCCTACGGATAAGCCCTTATTCATGTCCAGGTTATTATAAGCAGCAATATCTTTAGGAGCTATTTTGTAAAGCCGCCCAATGGAATAAAAGTTTTCTTTAGGCACTACCGTATGCGTTACATACAAATGGTTGCCGTTGTTATGAACCTCAAGTTGGGATTGGCTAAAACCAATGAAGGAGCAAAGCAATAATATAAAAATGAATAACTGTTTTTTCATGGTGATATAGATTCTAGGTTTAAAAATATAACATTTATTTTTAAAATTTTATTGATCCCGGTGCTTCAAAATACGCAACTCTTTTGGATAATAATTATTAATACGATTGGGCAATACATTTATCCAGCCGAGGTTTTTATTTTGATAAGAAACCAGTTGCCAGCCGGTTGATGAAACCTGCGGATTTATTTCACCTTTTTGTAAATACCGTATGGCATCATCGTGGTTCAACGCTACTTTTTTGATTTTATTTGAGATCAAATTACTAACCGCCAGTGCATGGTCGGGTATTATCTTATCCCGAATAACTTGCCCTATAAACGTACCCGCATATTGAATATTTTGTGTAGCCCTTAATATATAAAAATCATCTACTGCTGATAGCGGCAATGTAAAAATAGCATCGTGGTGCTTTAGTAAAATACGATCATTTATATTCATCCATTCTCCTGCCAATGTTTTTTCTTTGGCGGTTGCCAAATCAGGTTTTACCGGTTTGTATTTTATAGCAGTTGCCTGGCTTTTCTTTTTAAAGCACGCAATAAAAAATCCTTCCCCTTTCACTTGATCCGGATAAAAACGATAGCAGGATGCTTCTGATATTGGGGAAGCCGTTTCTACTATTCCCCAAAACGCATCAACAGATAATTTAATGCCTTCCATATCCTGCTCCTGCACCAGCCAGTCAGCAATATCTTCGTCTTCTTCTTTTGAATATGAGCATGTGGAATAAATTAAAATGCCATCGTTTTTCAAAGCTGGTAATATATCGGATAATATCCGTTTCTGACGTCCGCAACAAAGCGCTACGGCATCTGCACTCCATTCTGAAATAGCATCTGCATCTTTTCGAAACAAGCCGCTGCCGCTGCAAGGCGCATCTACTACTATCACATCAAAAAAACCGGGCAACTTAGAAAAATGCTGCGGGTCGTTATTGGTAACGATCACATTTTCACTTCCCCACTTTATTATATTTTGCTTTAAGATATTAGCCCGGCTTTTTATTACCTCATTACTTACCAATATGCTTTGCGATGATATTAAAGATTGAATATGTGTAGACTTTCCGCCCGGCGCAGCACATAAATCCAATACTTTCAAAGGTTGTGATAGGTCAACCGTTTGTTTTAATGCTACTTCCAAAAACATGCTGGAAGCTTCCTGCACATAATAGCACCCGGCATGAAAACGCGGGTCGAAGGTAAAAGATGGACGTTGTGATAAATAATAGCCGTATGCTGTCCACGGTATTTTTTCGTGAATGGTAAATGGTGAATGGTGAAACAGGTCTTTCATTGACCATTCACCATTGTCCATCTTTGAAGGATTGATTCGGATTGATGTAACCTGCTCGCCGCAAGCATGCACTTTTTCAAACGCTTTTTTATCAAAGCCCTGAATACCTGTTAAGGATACCAATAAATTTTCGGGTAATACTGCCACTAATAAAAAACCTTTGACTGAACGAATCAGCCAAAGGTACTACTCAAATAAGAAAGGTATTATTGTAAAAAAGTATTCGCTTCTTTTACTGCCGAATTATAACTTTCTATTGTTTTTGCTACTTGTTCAATATTATCCTGCGCTTCTTTCCAGGAACGTTGCTCAATAGCTTCCCTTATTCCCGGCAATGTTTTTACACCATATCCTGTATAAAAGCCTGGTGCATATATTTGGTGCTTATACCAACTGCGCCTGGGCAATCCATTCGGCTGCAATAGTGTTCTTTCTGCTTTATACAAAATAGTATTAAACTCCTGAAGCTTTGCTGGTGGCAGTTTTTCTGCCTTATGATAAGATTGCTCAAAAACTTCGGTACTGGTTTTTAAAGCAGCTAATGCATTATCCAAATCACTAAAATTTAAGTACGGCACCGGAGCTTTTGCAACAGGTGCTTTATAGGAAAGGTTCGGATCGCTTGCCAATATATAGTCGTTATCTTTTACCATTTTATTGTTGGTTTCGGTTTCCGTACGCATCTTGTTAAGCAGGTCCTTTATTTCCGTTTCATAGCCGTTTACCGTTTTATAAAAATGGGCAAAGTCAAGCGGCAACACATCCGCATCTGCCAGGCGAAGTTCTACACGGCCTGCTGTTTGCGACAAAGCAATACCATATTTAAAACCCGGATCTTTAAATTTAGTGAACAGGTTATAAGAATCATAAATAGAATGATATTCACCGCCTTCATCTTCGCCGCTAAAACCTAAGTTTAGAGTAGCGATACCGAGGTGTTGCAGAAAAGATGAAAAGTCTGACCCCGAGCCCAAGGCATCCAGCTTTATACTGCTATCCTGCATCATTTTGCTACGGTCGTCTGCTGCAGCATCCATCAGTGCTTTTGCATGTTGACGTTCCCTGATTGAAACTCCGGTTTGCGGATCTTTTACCTCCCCGGTAATTTCATCAAAAAAAGGTTCAAGTGTATGCGAGCCGCCAGCCTCTATAAAACCACGGCCATTTCCGTCTGTATTAATATAAGCTACTGCTTTTTGTTTTAACTCCTGCTGATGGTCTTCCACCCATTCGGTAGAACCCAGTAAGGCTGGCTCTTCTCCATCCCACGCACAAAATACCAATGTGCGTTTTGGCTGATATCCTCCTTTTACCAGTTCACTTATAGCACGTGCTTCTTCCAGTTCTGATACTAAACCGCTGATAGGGTCCGCAGCGCCGTTTACCCATGCATCGTGGTGGTTGCCGCGAATGATCCACTCATCTGGAAATTGGGAGCCTTTCAATTTTGCAATTACATCGTACAGTGGTTTCATATCCCAGTTAAAAGCCAGTTTCAAATGTACTTTTTCACTACTTGGCCCTACATGATACGTGATAGGTAAAGAGCCTCTCCAGCCAGGCGGCACTACCCGGCCTTTTAATGCCTGCAACAACGGCAGTGCATCGTCATAGGATATAGGTAATACTGGAATTTTCATAATTGTAGTCGCATCTTTTCGGTCCAGTCTTTTAGCATCTTTTGTAGCGCCAACATCAGGCGTTAACGGATCACCGGGGTAAACGGGCATATCCATCACTGAGCCTCTTTGTGCGCCGCCACCCGGCCTGAAAGGGCCATTGGGATATACATCACCTTTTGTATAGCCATCATCTGCAGGATCGGAATAAATGATGCAGCCCACTGCCCCGTGTTCGGCAGCCACTTTCGGCTTGATGCCTCTCCAGGAGCCGCCGTATTTTGCCAATACTATTTTTCCTTTAACGTCAATGCCCATGCGCTCCAGTTCTTCATAATCGGCCGGAA
>JAICHT010000099.1 GCA_025924755.1 Chitinophagaceae bacterium
AAGGCGTGGGCGGTACCTGGAAGGATCTCACAGAATCAGTAAACCAGATGGGATCAAATCTTACGGCCCAGGTACGGAATATCGCTGAAGTAACTACTGCGGTGGCAAATGGTGACCTTTCAAAAAAGATAACAGTGGATGTGGCAGGTGAAATCCTGGAGTTGAAAAAGACGATCAACACCATGGTGGATCAGCTCAACTCCTTTGCCTCTGAAGTAACCCGTGTGGCACTGGAAGTGGGTACAGAAGGAAAACTCGGTGGACAAGCTAAAGTGAAAGGCGTGGGCGGTACCTGGAAGGATCTCACAGAATCAGTAAACCAGATGGGATCCAATTTGACGGCCCAGGTACGGAATATCGCTGAAGTAACGACGGCCGTGGCTAAAGGCGACCTTTCCCGCAAAATTACGGTGGATGTAAAAGGAGAAATCCTGGAACTAAAGAATACCATCAATACCATGGTGGATCAGTTGAATTCGTTTGGTTCCGAGGTGTTTCGTGTGGCCCGGGAAGTGGGTTCTGAAGGTAGATTGGGTGGCCAGGCTGATGTGCCGGGAGTAGAAGGTTTATGGAAGGATCTTACCGATTCGGTAAATAAGATGGCATCCAACCTTACGGCCCAGGTACGGAATATTGCCGAAGTAACAACTGCGGTGGCAAATGGTGACTTATCCCGCAAAATCGAGGTTGACGTAAAAGGGGAAATATTGGAATTAAAGAATACCATCAATACAATGGTAGAACAACTACGTTCTTTCGCATCTGAAGTAACCCGTGTGGCTCGTGAGGTGGGTACCGATGGGAAGTTGGGCGGTCAAGCCTTCGTTCCGGGTGTAGGTGGCACCTGGAAAGACTTAACGGATTCAGTAAACCAGATGGCTGGAAACCTGACGGCGCAGGTGCGGAATATTGCGGATGTGGCTATTGCAGTAGCAAATGGAGATATGTCGCGAAAAATTACGGTGGATGTTCGTGGAGAAATTTTACAATTAAAAGAAACGCTGAACACCATGGTGGACCAGCTGCGGGCTTTCGCATCTGAAGTAACCCGTGTGGCTCGTGAGGTGGGTACTGATGGTAAATTAGGCGGACAAGCTTTCGTTCCAGGTGTGGCCGGTACCTGGAAGGATCTGACAGATTCTGTGAATAATATGACAGGTAATCTTACCTCTCAGGTACGGAATATTGCTGAAGTAACAAAAGCCGTTGCCTCCGGTGATTTGTCTAAAAAAGTAACCATCGATGTAAAAGGTGAGATTTTCGATTTGAAGAATACCATCAATACCATGGTGGATCAGCTCAACTCATTTGCCTTCGAGGTTACGAGGGTGGCTCGTGAAGTTGGTACAGAAGGAAAACTGGGAGGACAATCGGAAGTACAGGGAGTAGCAGGAACCTGGAAAGACCTGACGGATAGTGTGAATATGATGGCATCTAATCTTACCAACCAGGTGCGTGGTATTGCCAAAGTAGTAACGGCAGTGGCAAGTGGTAATTTAAAACAAAAACTATCTATTGTATCCAGAGGTGAGGTAGCCCAGTTAACGGATACTATTAATGAACTGATCGATACCCTGGCTGTTTTTGCCGACCAGGTTACAACCGTAGCCCGCGAGGTAGGTGTGGAAGGAAGATTGGGCGGACAGGCAAGTGTGCCGGCAGCCTCCGGTACATGGAAAGATTTGACGGAAAACGTGAACCAGCTGGCTGAAAACTTAACCACCCAGGTTCGGGCCATATCCGATGTGGCATCTGCGGTAACAAAGGGAGATTTGACACAGATGATTCGGGTGGAAGCCAAAGGTGAAGTGGAAGAATTAAAAGATACGATCAACCAAATGATTGCTAATCTTAAACAAACCACTTTGCGTAACCAGGAACAGGATTGGTTGAAATCAAACCTGGCAAAGTTTACCCAAATGCTACAAGGCCAAAAGGATTTGAATACCGTTACACGACGTATTCTTTCCGAATTAGCACAGGTGGTAAATGCACAGCAGGGTATGTTCTACATATTAGAGCAGGACGAAAATCAACGGAATCAAAAATTGAAATTATTTGCTGCTTATGCCTTTACCAATGAATTGGACTTGCACAGGGAGTTTGCTTTGGGTGAAGGATTAGTAGGACAATGTGCTGCAAATAAAGAACGCATATTACTTTCAAACCTTCCAAAGAACTATATCAAAATCGGTTCGGGCTTAGGCGATGCCACCCCGGCAAATCTGATAGTTTTGCCCGTATTGTTTGAAACAGAAATAAAGGCGGTAATAGAACTGGCATCTTTTGATAACTTTAGCGAAACCCACTTAGACTTTTTAAGCCAGCTTACCGAAAGTATTGGTATCGTATTAAATACCATTGAAGCTAACTCCAGGACGGAAGACCTGCTGGCCCAATCGCAATCGCTGGCAGAAGAATTAAGAAGAACCAACGAAGAACTGCAAGACAAAGCGCATTTGCTGGTAAAACAAAAGGAAGAAGTAGAAGCAAAAAACAAGGAAGTTGAAGATGCCCGTAAATCGTTGGAAGAAAAAGCAGAGCAATTGCAGCTTACTTCAAAATACAAATCAGAGTTTCTGGCTAATATGTCGCATGAGCTACGTACTCCTTTAAATTCCTTATTGATATTGGCGCAGCAATTGTTTGAAAATAATGAAGGAAACCTTTCCGAAAAGCAGGTGCGCTATGCAAAAACCATTCATAGCTGCGGCGATGATCTGATTCAATTGATTAATGATATCCTGGATCTTTCCAAAATTGAATCCGGTTATATATCTACCGACTTTATTAATGTTCGCTTCAATGAAATCACTTCATTTGTAGAAACCACATTCAAACATATTTCCGAAAACAAGAACCTGCGTTTTAGTATCGAAAAAGACGAGCAACTCCAAGACAGTTTGGAAACCGATATTCAGCGGTTAAATCAGATTCTTAAAAACTTACTTTCCAATGCCTTTAAGTTTACAGAAAAAGGTGAAGTAAAACTGAAAATATACAAAGCCAACCACAACTGGAAATCGGTAAATCCAAGTCTGGACAAGGCTTCCAGCGTGGTAGCGTTTGAAATTAAGGACACTGGTATTGGCATATCAAAAGATAAACAGAATATCATCTTCGAAGCCTTTCAGCAGGCCGAAGGTTCTACCAGCCGTAAATACGGTGGTACTGGTTTAGGATTGTCCATCAGCAGGGGCCTTGCGGATTTATTAGGGGGTACTATTGAGCTGGATAGTGAGGCCGGCAAAGGAAGTACGTTCACATTATTTTTACCGATCGAATACAACATGGCCCATGTTAAAAAAGAAAAACAAAGCAGCCTTACTATCAGTAAATATGATTTGAACCATAATAGTGAGAAACTGACTATTCAATCGGTGCCTACCGTAAAAGTGACTGAGAATAAAGACATGGACGGATTGAAGGAAATAATTAATGATATAGGCGATGACAGGAATAATATTATAAGTAACGACAAGGTAGTATTGGTAATTGAAGATGATGTCCGATTTGCTAAAATCATGCTGGAAAAAGCCCACGAAAAAGGGTTGAAAGTCGTAGTGGCTACCAGCTTTGGCGATGTATTTGAATTGACTAATAAATACAATCCTATTGCAGTAACATTGGATGTGAAATTACCAGACGCCAGCGGCTGGAGAATACTGGATCTGTTTAAAAATGATATCAACTTCCGGCATATCCCGGTGCACCTGATATCGGGTGAAGAAAACCGTTTGCTTGCAATGCAGCGCGGCGCCAGGAGCTTTCAATTAAAGCCGCTGAAAAATGAGGCTTTAACGATATTGTTTGATGATATTGTGGATTATAATAACCGCAATCCAAAAAAAGTATTAATTATTGAAGACAACGAACTGGACTCCTCGCAGATAGCAAAAATTTTAGAAAACGGTAGTGTGCTGGATATTGAAATTGCTTCCACAGGGCAGCAAGGTTTACAATTGATCAGAACAAATTCCTACGATTGTATTATCGTGGACTTTGTGCTGCCGGATATTGGCGGCCTGGATTTCGTAACCGAAATTCATTCCATAAAAAAGTTGCAGGTAACACCGGTAATTATTTATTCAGCAAAGGATTTTTCAGTAAGAGAAAAAACGTTTCTGAAACAATATGCCAATCGTATTCTTCTTAAAGACGTATCTTCCCTCGAACTGTTGTTGGAAGAAGTGGTGCTGCATGTGCACCTCGATCATAATGACCTTCTTCCGGAGAAAAGGAAGATCATTGAAAACCTTCGTTCCAGGGAAGATGTGCTTACTAACAAAAATGTATTGGTAGTAGATGACGATGTGCGAAACTTATTTGCACTAACCACCGCATTTGAGCGTTACCATATAAATGCCATTACGGCTGAAAGCGGCCAGGAAGCTATTCATTTGTTAAATGAGAATAACAAAATTGATATTGTGCTGATGGATATTATGATGCCGGAAATGGATGGTTATGAAACTACACAAAAAATAAGACGCGAACACAAAAACAGTGCACTGCCCATTATTGCAGTAACCGCAAAAGCCATGAAAGGCGACCGTGAAAAATGTATTGAAGCCGGAGCTTCTGATTATATAACCAAACCGGTAAAAATTGACCAGTTATTATCACTGATGCGTGTATGGTTATATAAATAATTAAATGATGGAATCAACTAAAAACGAAGTAGCCAAGTCAAAATCGCCGATCAAGATATTAGTAGTTGACGACCGGGAAGATAACCTGTTTTCAATAGAAACCATATTGGAAAAAGATGGCTATACCATAGTAAAAGCATCTTCGGGCAGGGCGGCTTTAAAAATATTGTTACACCAGCAGGACTTTACTTTGATATTGATGGATGTGCAAATGCCGGATATGAACGGTATTGAAACGGCATCGCTGATTTATGACCGGGAGAAGCTAAAGCAAATTCCAATTATATTCATCACCGCCCATAACCATGATGAGGAAAATATTTTTAAAGGATATAAAACCGGAGCCGTTGATTACATCTATAAACCGATTAACCCGGAATTGCTAAGAGTGAAGGTGAGTATTTTTGTAGAGTTATACCACAAAACCCACGAACTGATAATCCATGAAAAGAAGCTGCTGGCAGCAAACAAAAAACTGGAAAAGGAAATAGAGGACCGAAAAATTTCAGAAGAAAAAATACGGTTATTGAACGATCAACTGGTACAAAAAAATACGCATTTAAAATCTACAAACGAAGAACTGGACCGCTTTGCCTATGTGGCATCGCACGATCTGCAAGAACCTTTAAGAAAAATCATGTTGTTTAGTGATAAGATTTCTGCAAAGTATCCCGATAAGATTGATGAAGACGTTCAAGTATACCTGCAGAAAATCACAAAGGCTTCTTCAAGGATGCAATCTTTAATTAATGACCTGCTCAAGCTTTCCAGGCATGCTATTCATGTAGATGATTATGCATTGATTGATTTGAATGTACTTTTTAATGATGTGGTTGCAGATTTTGAACTAGAGCTGGAAAAAATAAATGCACAAGTGCATATTGGCAGAATGCCATCTATAAAAGCCATTCCAGGCTTGATGCAACAGTTATTTCATAACCTGTTTAGCAATGCCATTAAGTTTAGAAGAAAAGACATTCCGCTTGCCATAAGCATTGTTATGGAACCGGTTTCTGAACCCACTTATTCTGTTACCAATAATTCCATTCATAATACCCGTTTTTTTAAAATATTAATTACAGATAATGGTATCGGCTTCGATCAAAAATATGCGGAGGACGTGTTTGCCGTTTTTAAACGCTTGCACAGCTACCACGAAATTGAAGGAACCGGTATTGGCTTGTCCATTTGCAAGCGCATAGTAGAAAAACATAACGGTTCTATTTCGGTAAGCAGCACTATCAATGAAGGGTCAACCTTTACAATTATATTACCTGAAAACATCCATGAACCTATAGCGGTTTAGGATATTGGTAAACCACGATTTGAAAAATAAATTTACAGGCCAGTATAAAAAGCATGAACGATATACCAGGCTTTTTTCTTATCGCCCCTATCCGAAAGCAAACCCTTTCTGTTCCAGCCGTTTTGATATTTGGGTTGATTACGCGTGGGTGATTGAAAATCGACCAATATCCATGGACAAGTGCCTCTTAAAAATGGAATGTTTTTCAACATTTTAAATTGGTCTTTAAAAATCTGCGCCTGGTAGTCTTCACTCCATGTGTTTGCCGAATCTTTTCGTGCAGCATCATTGCCATATAAAGCTTCCCCTCCAAATTCTGACATAATCAGCGGCTTATTAAAATCAGATGTCCAGGTTACTGCTCCGGGTGCTTTTGGCCATTTTACATACCATCCCAAGTATTCGTTCACCGCCATCACATCCAATAAAGCACAGATGCTGTCTTTAATATGTACTGAGTCTCCATGATATGACAGGTTGTTTGTAGCAAGCGTAATCAATCGGGTAGAATCCAACAAGCGGGCTTTTTTTATCAAATCAGTTAATGCTTCATTGCGTTCTCTGGTCGGTGAAGTTTCATTGGCCATGCTCCAAATAATTACATTGCACCGGTTTTTATCCCGCTCAATCATTTCCTGAACCATCCGGTGCATCTTGGCTTGTATGGCAGTATCTGCAAAATCAATTCCCTGGTAAACCGGTATTTCTTCCCATACCATAATGCCCATTTTTTCAGCCATTTTTATGGTATATTCATTATGGGGATAATGCGCCAGCCGCACAAAATTGCAACCCAGTTCCTTTGCCCAATTAAGCAATTCCAGTGCATCGGCTTCAGAATAGGCCCTGGATTTTCGTTGCGGAATTTCTTCGTGAATATTGACACCTTTTAAAAAAACCGGCTTGCCGTTTAGTAAGATTTCGGTGCCTTTCACCTGTATATTTCTAAAACCAATAGTTTCGGTAATGGTATCGGTTTCACTCCGGATTTTTACTTCATAGGTTTTCGGGTTTTCAGGCGACCACCGTATGGGGTTAGCAGTTAAATCAAACTGTACCAAACCCTCATTATTGGTAGTTAGTTGTTTGTTGATCTTTAATTCCGGTATTTGCAGCGTAATCTTTTGCACCGCATTTTTACCGTTTAATTGTATATATCCTGATATCAGTTTTGGGTTATTTTTTTTAAGTTGAACCAGATAGTCCTCTATAAATACAGCAGGAGTTTCAATTAACGCCACATCCCTGGTGATGCCGCCATAGTTAAACCAATCAAAGCCTAAGCCGGGTATCCCATTTTTTATCCTCGCATTATTGGTTTTGACAATCACCGAATTTTCGCCGTCTTTTACATAGTTTGTCAATTCAAATTGAAAAGGCGTAAAACCTCCTTCATGTGTACCTACTTTAATATGGTTTACATACACTTCTGCCTTATAATTTACGGCACCAAAATAAATGAAAAGCCGTTTGGTGCTTTTAGTATAGCGGAATGTTTTTTTATACCAAACCGAACTTTCATAATAGTGCAGTTCGGGCATTTGTGAATTGAAGTCGCCGGGAACATTTAAGGCAGGACCGTCATCAAATGAGTATTCTACAAAATCGCGGTTATCTTTCGCTTTCCGGTCTTTATAATATGCCTGCCAATTGCCGGAGCCAATATCATAGGGATCAATAATAACGTTCCATTTACCATTAAGGCTGATGGTATTTCTTCCATTCACATGCGTCATAAAAAGTTGCGCAGTTGCCCGAAATCCATATAAGGCAAAGAAAAAAAGAACAGGTAATTTTTTAATAAATGGCATGGTGCAATCGTTTATTTATATAGTATCTGTTATATTTAGACGCTTTCCAAAATGGTGGCATATCCCTGCCCTACTCCTACACACATCGCTGCCAGTGCATACCGTTTCTTTTGCTTTTGCAATTCTAAAGCGGCTGTTTGAATAATTCGTGCACCCGACATACCCAACGGATGCCCCAACGCGATAGCGCCGCCGTTTGGATTGACTCTTGGATCCCCACCTTCCAAACCCAGTTCCCGCATACAAGCCAGGGTTTGTGCAGCAAATGCTTCATTCAATTCAATGATATTCATATCCTTTAATGACAAGCCGGCATTTTGAAGTGCTTTTTTTGTGGCACCTACCGGACCTATACCCATAATACGTGGCTCCACACCTACCACAGCGGAAGCAACAATACGGGCAATAGGGTTAAGTTGATATTTTTTTAAAGCCTCTTCTGAAACAATATATAAAGCAGCAGCGCCGTCATTTAAACCGGACGAATTACCAGCGGTAACAGAACCGCCTTCTTTTTTAAAAGCCGGTTTTAATTGAGATAATTTTTCCAAAGAAGTGTGAGGCTTTATAAATTCATCTTCCTTAAAAATTGCTTTTTCTTTTTTATTAACTGTAATTTCTACCGGCACAATCTCTTCTGCCAACCGCCCCGATTGCTGCGCCTTTGCGGCCCGAATTTGTGTTTGCCAGGCAAAGTGGTCCTGGTCTTCACGGCTGATATGGTAAAGCTCCGCCAGGTTTTCAGCTGTTACTCCCATAGCATCCGTACCATATAGTTGTTGCATCAACGGATTAATAAAACGCCATCCAAAACTGGAATCAAATAGCTGCGCATCATTGCCAAACGGTTTCGATGATTTTGATAACACCCACGGTCCACGGGTCATATGCTCCACCCCACCTGCAATGAATATATTACCGTCTCTTGCTTTTATAGCTCTTGCCGCATGTATAACGGCCGACATGCCTGATGCACATAAACGGTTGATGGTTTCTCCAGGTACCGAAGCGGGCAGCCCTGCAAGCAGCAAGGCCATACGGGCAATATTCCTGTTGTCTTCTCCTGCCTGGTTGGCACAACCCAATAGCACATCATCAATAGCTGCTGCCGGTATTTGTGGATTGCGGGATATCAATTCTTTTAATACCAACGCAGCCAAATCATCAGCACGAACCGTAGAAAGGCTACCTCCAAAATTACCGATCGGCGTTCGTATGCCATCCACTATAAAAGCATCCATTGTATCGTAAATTACGTAAGCATTAAAGGTAGCAGTTGTTTATATTATGGTTTCTTCATTCCAACACAATATTTTTGGATTATTACTTAATCATTTTAAATATTTATCAATCTGTTTTTGGGGTGTACTCCCAAAATCAATTTTTAGATTAGCTAATAATACTGGCGCAGATTTCGTATAGAAAATGTATTGGAAAAATTAAAAGCATGGTAGTAAATCATCCTAATTACGGACTTACTAAAAGTAAGGAAGAAGGTTTTGCAGACGAGAATTTTATCAATCCTTTACCCAGGGCTGTTATTCGTCCCAACTTTTATATACTTCTTGATGGCGAATGGAAATTTGCTTTGGATACTGAGGATCGTGGCATTGCAGATGGCTGGCCTTTAGGTCATGAATACAAAGACACTGCAAGCTGGCCCGGTTCAATAGAATCTCATATTGCAGCAGCGAAAGATCAAACATTAGTTACCCCCTGGCAAGACAACATAATCGCCTGGTACGAAAGAGAGTTTCCATTTACGGAAATAGCAAACGGGAATGGTGACCCGCATACGTTGTTGCAACTTACTTTTGGAGCTTGCGGCTACGAAACAAGAGTATGGCTCAACGGGCTTCCCCTTCGCACCATTGAAGGTGAGGAAGTGCATAGAGGTGAATATACTTCGTTTTCATACGAACTTAAACAGGAAGATTTAAAACCGGTAAACCGCCTTACAGTACGCATAGCCGATACAATGGATGCCGATATTCCGAGGGGAAAACAAGAATCATTTGTATACAAACGCGGTGGCATCTGGTATCAAACCTATACCGGTGCCGTGCGCAGCATTTGGCTTGAAACGGTGGAGCGCAATCGCCTTCGTTCCCGTGTAGGTGTGGTGAGTATTGTGGAAGATAATATGGTACGGTTTAACCTAACGACCCGCATCCATGATCCCGGCGATTATGTGCTGCGTCTTAAGGTATATAACAGAAAACAACCTAATGAGGAACCTCTTGCTACAGACGAATACCCACTTCAGTTGGTAGCAGGCGAAAAAGGGCAGCGGGTAGTGATAGAAGTGCCCGATGCGCAGTTATGGTCTACCGAGAACCCGCATTTATACCGTTTAGTTGCCCAGCTTGTTGATAATAATGGATATGCCGCTGAAATAGAAACTCATTTTGGACTGCGAAAGTTTGAAGCCCGGGGATGCTGTGTGTATTTAAACAATAAATCTATTTACCTCGATGGCATATTATACCAGCCGGGCACTGCTACCTACGAGGAGATCAAGCAGCATATTCTTGCCATGAAGGAATTAGGTTGTAACCTGATACGGATTCACATTGCAGGTGTGGATCCCCGCATTTACAACCTGGCTGATAAACTGGGAATGCTTCTATGGGTAGAGGTTCCCAGTCCGCACCGGTCTACCAAAAAAAGCCGGGAAGCCCACCGGGAAGAACTGCTTCGGATGCTGGCCTTGATAGGCACTCATCCTTCTGTGGTTATTTGGAGCTTGTATAACGAAGACTGGGGTGCACAGGATATAGCTACTCATGCAGAAACGCGTAAATATATCACGGATATGTACCATTATATGCAATTGGCGCATCCGCAATTTTTAGTAGTGGATAATGATGGCTGGCATCATATCTCGTACGAAGGCAGGCTAAAATCTGATTTACTAACGGCCCATCTTTATACACCTGATTTACAAAAATGGCGTGAAATGCTGGATGGTTTAGTATCAGGTAAATTGGAAAATGTGGCAGCATTTCCTTTAGTAGTGGGCGATCCATTCTTCTTTCGTCGGCAGGTACCGCTGGTAATAAGCGAATGGGGCGGCTTTGGCTTTCCGGATTATGGCGGGCCTCAGGATAATAAGGCGAAGGCAGAACAGATACGCTTATACAAAGAAGAACTGCGCAAAAGGCCTATTGCAGGCGATGTATATACGCAGGCTACCAATATTGAAGAGGAGCAGAACGGATTGATTGATGCGGACACCGGAGCGCTAAAGGTTCCGGCAGGCCTATTAAAATCAAAAGTGAATCCGTGAGCAAAATGGATTTTTCTGATAGTAGAATCCATTGAAACACCTGCCTGATATGCATTTACTTATTGGCCGTTTTGTGCCCCGGGTTGATTTGGATTATCAGTGGAATGTATGGTTGTATCTTTTGTGGTGGTAGAATCCTGTGTAGTGGTTTGAGTACGATCATTATTGTTACTGCAGGAAACTACTGTTAATGCAACACATGCTGCTAATAAAAATACCAGTTTATTATTTTTCATAATTATCATTTTGTTTAATAAAATATAGAAAGTAAGC
>JAICHT010000100.1 GCA_025924755.1 Chitinophagaceae bacterium
CTGGCAGGTGTTTTAGCAGCCTTACTTTTTGGTATGATGATCAATGCAATGTTGATTGGCAAAAATCCGGTGCCAAATCCGGATCTATCTTTTGTTTCATTTGCCAACCCTTTTTATTTCTTTAATTCTGAATCAGAGACTAACCAACAGCCAGGAACAAAACACAAGACTCATGTAATGTTTCCTGCTGTTATCATACATAAATCTAAAGCTGAAACCAGGGCCATTACAATAACTACTCCTGAGAAATACAAACAAGTTGCTACTGCAAAATCTCCAGTCCCGATAGACGAGCCTAAACTGGTAGAGGTCAATTATAACCAGGCTGAAGCAGCTTTAAATGAGCAACAGAAAGCCCAGGTAAAGAATACCGTGGCTACCACGAAAAAGGTATTAGCTACTTTAGAGTGGAGAAATGTAGAATCGGCTATTGCAGATGGTATGACTAAAAATGAAAAAAACATTGCTAAAAAACAATATTTTTCTGAACTCAATAAAATTAGCTGGAAGGGGCTTGAAAACAATTTAAAAGCTGGCTATAATCAGATAGACTGGGAGCAACTGAACGGGAAGCTCGCTGATGCATTGAACATAATTAAACTTGATAGCTTGCATGATTTCTATAGCCAGGTTATAATTGAAGCAAAAAAAGAAAAGAAGCAGCTGCCGCTTGGCCCTGTAATATTGCCTTATCCTGATGTTTCTGTCAAGCAAATTGATCAATTAAAGAACCATGCGCAGAAGCAATTAGAAATTATTAAGTCCATTCGTGATAAAAAGATCATTCACCTTTAATACACTTCAATCCTATATTCTATCTTGGGACAAGTTCTTATTGAAATACTAATTAAAGAGGCCATTTTTCATTTTAATGGATAAACCAATATAAAAAATTGTGGCGACTTGGCTCCCAACCTGCTAAAGTCTTTTACTTAAATTAGATAAAGCACATACAAACAAAGCCCTTAGTCGATTTTCTTCGGCTCTCATTTATCACTTCCGATTCTTTTCTCCTCGGAATGCCCCTTTTCCATTAAATTTTGCTCTAATTCACTAATTCAACTAATTCATTAACGCCTGAATTAATATTGATTTAGTTATCAGAAGGATCATTCACATACCTAAAGCTATTTCTCTCCGGCACAAATAAAAGCATATTATTAAAATACACTAAATGCGAAGCTAAAATCATCAATAAATATAATATTTTACACCTATTCAAAAATATATAAAGCCAATAAGAACTTAAATCCTATAAATCATTAATATTCAATTCATTACGAGTAAAATTAGGAATTACATAAAATATATACATATGTCACCCATATTTTTAAAGTTGTATTATGTTTTATGTTTTTTTTCATCAATATAAGAATGATATATTGTTGATTAATAAATAGTTATGTTTTATTTTATGGCTACATTTTTTAGTATCATAATAAATATACAAATTCTAAATTTTACTAAACATTTTACTTAAATATTTTTTATTATTTGATGTATCATTTTCTTAATTAAAAAATAATAGAATATTCTTGCAGAAAATTCATGAGACGTTACCAATTTTTAATTGTCCTTTTTCTAATTTCTATAACTGCTTGCAGGAAAGTAGAAAGCCCATCTTTTAAGAGAATAGAGAACTTTAAGATTAAACAGTTGGGGCTTCAGGGAACTACTATAGGACTTGACATTACTTTTTTAAATCCAAACAATTTTGGTTTGAACATTAAAGACGCATCCTGCGATGTATTTCTGGATTCTTTATTTATTGGAAAATTTACCCAAGACCATACAATTGATGTGCTTAAACATTCGGAATTCTCCTTACCATTGTCCGGAACTATTCCCATTCAGACAGCCTTAAAAATGGATTTTAATAAACTGATCAATAAAGATGTTCTTTTTAGAGCTGATGGCTCAGCTAAAATTGGTAAAGGTGGTATTTACATCCTGCGGCCATTTAATTATAAAGGTGTTCACAAGATTGGAATGTAAGGCATAAAAAAGCCCGCAAATGCGGGCTTTTCGTTTATAAAGCAAGATTATTATTCCTTTTTCATTCCACCACCATCTTCTGGCTTTTTACAACAGAGTGGCAGATTTTTATATGACTCCGGATTAGCGGTTACATCGCCTGCATCATAGCCTGCGTTTGCAATAGCTGTTTTTATATCCTCCTCGTTAATTCTGTCGGTTACATATTTTACGGTTGTTTCTTTACGCTTCACGTTTACGTTTACCAAAGCAATGCCATCATATCGCTTCAAATAGGTTTCAATTTTATTTTTGCACATTTCACATTGAACTGTAGGCGTACTGATTTTTACGGTCTGAACAGATTTAACCTGGGCGAAAACTCCCAAAAAAAGACAAGTAGTAAGTAATGAAAGCAACAACTTTTTCATTGTGAATTATTTGTAACGAATTTAAGAAATGCCTTCCCAGTTTGCCGGATCTTGCTGCCATTTTAACAAAACTTGCTGCTCCTGCACAGTGATATATTCTTTTTTTAAAGCTAAGGATACTAAAGCGGGGTAGTTTGTGAGTGAATACACTTCCACCGCTGCATTACTAAAAGCGTCTTTGGCTGTATCAAAAGAATAATTAAAAATGGAAACCATGCCTTTTATATCAAGGCCATCAACTTTTAAAACATTTACAACTTGCAGGCTGCTTTTACCGGTTGATATTAAATCTTCTACTATTACCGTTTTTTGCCCAGCTATATATTCGCCTTCTATTTGATTGCCAAGGCCGTGTTCTTTTGGCTTAGGACGTACATAGATAAACGGCAATTTTAGCTGATCGGCCAACATGGCTCCCCATGGAATACCAGCCGTAGCCACTCCTGCAATCAATTCTGCATCAGGAAATTTTTCAAAAACCAAATTACATAACTCACTTTTAATATAGTCGCGAATATAAGGATGCGACAAAACTCTCCGGTTATCGCAATAAATAGGACTTTTCCACCCGCTGGCCCACGTATAAGGATGCTTTGAATTCAATTGTACCGCTTTTACCTGCAATAACTTCTCTGCTGTGATGGTTGCATCAGTCATGTTGCGAAGATATTTGAAAGAAGGCAAAGAACCGATCCTGCAAACCGATGGAATATAAAATAGTAAATACCACAAGAAGTACATTTGCACATGCTTCAAAAAATATATATTGGTAGTAACCCATTAATTCTTTGTACCGAACTTACACCGGAGATAAACGAGCTTCTTCAAAAGGAAAAGACTATCCTGGTAAAGGAATTAAACCCTGAGAAGATCAAGAGAAGTATAGAGCAATTACAAGATGCGGAGGTCACAGCGGTTGTAATTTGTTATCCGGTATATAAAGATCTTTTTAATGCGGTAGCAAGGGAATTTGTATTGGTTAAAGCTGCCGGAGGTTTTGTATATACCTTACAAAACAAAGTATTATTGATTTTCAGGCGAAAAAAGTGGGACTTACCAAAAGGAAAGTTGGATGAAGGTGAAGACCTGGCCACCTGCGCAGTACGGGAAGTTGTCGAAGAAACCGGGCTAAAAAACGTAGTGTTAAAACAACCTTTGATTGTAACCTATCATACTTATTACGAACAAAACAAGCATATATTGAAAGAATCGCATTGGTTTTTAATGTTATCCAAGGAACAGCAAGAGCTATCCCCCCAAATAGAAGAAGATATTGAGCTATGCGAATGGATAAAATTTGAAAATATTCCTGCCTATTTAGATAACTCACTAGCTTCTATAAAAGATGTGCTGGAGGAGGGTATTAAAAAAGTAGAAGATCGAAAATCAAATAATTAACGAAGTATTTTTTAATTTGTTGATGGTTTTCAATACTGGATCGGGTACAAATTGAGACACATCGCCGCCATTACGGATAACGTCCCTCACCAATGTAGACGCAACCGAAGTGTATTTAGGGAGACAGGTTAAAAAAACAGTCTCGATGCGGATATCCAGACTACGGTTCATATCAGCAATAGCTTTTTCATATTCAAAATCGTTTACGTAACGGATTCCGCGCAAAATATAATTGGCATGTACCTCTTTACAGCAGCTTACAGTTAACCCTTCGTACACTACTGCTTCTACTTTTGGCTGATATTTAAAAATTTCATGTAACCATTGCACCCGCTGGTCGGCAGAAAACATCGGCGCTTTATTAGCATTGATACCAATACCGATATACAACTTGTCAAATAAAGGCAAAGCTCTTTCGATGATATCAATATGGCCGAAAGTAACCGGGTCAAACGTACCAGGAAATAAACAAATCTGCATGCGCTGGTTCTTTTAATTCAATATGATTGATACTATCACTAATGCTTTGCGCTGCTAACATACGGATAAAATATTAATTGGTTCTGTTGGCCAGCAGATACAATACTGCCATCCTTACGGCCACACCATTTTCAACCTGTTGTAAAATGATGGATTGATCGCTGTCTGCTACATCGCTATCCAATTCTACACCTCTGTTTATAGGTCCCGGATGCATGATGGTAACACTTTTAGACAGACCATTCAATATGTTTTTACTGATTCCATAAGCTAGATTATATTCCCGCAATGAAGAAAATAAAACCTGGTTTTGGCGTTCCAGTTGAATACGCAATACATTCGCCACATCGCACCATTCCAGGGTCTTTTGTAAATTATATTCTACCCTTACATCAAAAGCCTGTGCAATGTATTTAGGTATTAACGTAGGTGGACCGCATACAACCACTTCCGCTCCCATTTTACTCAATAAATAAATATTGCTTTGAGCTACGCGGCTGTGCATAATATCTCCAATAATGGCCACCTTTAATCCTTGCAATGATCCAAATTTTTCCTGCATGGAAAAAGCATCCAGTAAAGCTTGGGTGGGGTGTTCATTAATTCCATCCCCTGCATTGATGATAGCTGCCGGAATATGCTTGGCTAAAAAATGCGGTGCTCCACTGGCGCTGTGTCGCATTACCACCATATCTACTTTCATAGATAATATATTGTTCACTGTATCCAGCAAGGTCTCGCCTTTTGATACTGAAGAGCCGGAAGCGGAAAAGCTAATGGTATCTGCCGATAAACGTTTTTCAGCCAGCTCAAATGAAATCCTGGTACGGGTTGAATTCTCGAAAAACAAATTAACAATAGTAATATCGCGCAGCGAAGGAACTTTTTTTATTGGCCGTTGTAATACTTCTTTGAATTGCTGGGCCGTTTGTAAAATTAAAGAAATGTCTTGTGCATTTAAATCTTTAATACCAAGCAAGTGTCGGGTAGAAAGCGTCATTAAAGTTCAAAGTTAATAGAATAAATAATAAGCTGCTAAATACTAAATGCAACAAATAAATATTGTAAAGTGTTTATTCATCCAGCAGCACTACCTCGTCTTTACCATCCCGCTCCTGCCATAAAACTTTTACTTTTTGTGAAACGATCGAGTCAATAGATTTACCAATATAGTCAGGCTGAATAGGCAATTGCCTGCTATAGCGCCTGTCAATTAATACTACCAGTTCTACTTTTTCCGGCCGGCCAAAATCCATCAATGCATCTAAAGAGGCCCTAATAGTACGACCAGTATATAATACGTCATCTATTAAAATAACTTTCTTTCCTTCTATTGAAAAGTCAATACTTGTTTTATTGGGAACATGAATGCCGGTACGTAAATCATCTCTGTAGAAAGTAATATCCAGTTTGCCATAATTGATAGTTGCAGATCCAATCTCCGCACTGATTTCAGCCACTACACGGTCGGAAAAGTAAATACCCCGTGGCTGTATTCCTATTAAAACAGTCTGATACAAATCAGTATGATCTTCAATTATTTGATTTGCCAAACGTTTAATAGTAAGCTGTATCTGCTGTTGATTTAAAATAGATTTCAAACCTCTGAAATTTTTATAAAAATAAATCTTACTGATGTTATGCCCTTAAAAATTTACATCACATCCATATAATACTAATAAAAAAGCCGGCAAAAAGCCGGCCGTAAAAGTTTTTAAACCTCTTTTATTTATTAGCACCAAATTGATAGATCAAACTAATTTGTGCTACCGTATTTTTTAATTTACCATTACTGGAGCTATAGCTGCTGTAGTCTTTATTTAATATATCCCTGATACCATAATTATAACGGGCATCAATGCCTAAGCCTATGCGGGACAAATAGCCAATACCTGCAGCCCAAGCAAAATCCAATTTTTCGAAAGCATTTTTATTATCACCATTGGCATTAGCACTTACGCTATTATCCTCTAATGATGCTTTCATTAAATAACCAACCTGAGGACCGGTTTCTACAAAGAAACCACTATTGGTTTGAAGTTGCAGCATCACCGGCACATTGATATACGTTAACTTCTGTGTATAATTATAAGTAGATGTGGCAGTTCCAATAGTATAGGTTCCATTCATCCGGGCTCCCTGGCCGCTGTAATCTACTTCCGGTTGCAACCTAAAATTAACACCTAAAGGTATATTGGCAAATATGCCTCCCACAACACCGGCTTTTGAGTTGGGGCTTCCTACATTAGAAGAAGTTTGATCACTGATGTGCAAATTAGAAAGGTTGACACCACCTCTAACTCCAAATCTTGTTTTAATTGCCATTGGTGTAACTAACTGTGGCTGTGTTTGTGCAAACAATGCCATACCCGAACATAGCGAAAGAACAAAAAGACTTACTTTTTTCATAATCTAAATTTTTACAAATTGCATAGCCTTTTACAAAATGAAGGCCATAACTTTAAAATACTAAAGAAATAATTGAACGAAACTTTTTCTAAAATCTATTAGGAAATTGATAAAATACTCCTATCTGCCAAACACGGTTTAAGATTTTATTAGAACCTGTTTGATTAATATCCGTAAGGCCTAAATTATACCGCGCATCCACACCAAAGTGAGATGGGGAAAGATAGCCGACTCCAAAGCTCCAGGATACATCGGTGCCTTTTAAATCGTTTTTTAAATTATCGCTGTTACCATTAGGGTCTTCAATTTTTGCAGAAGTTAAGAAACCAAGTTGCGGTCCGGTTTCCAATCTAAAACCTCCATTGATCATATACTGAACCAGCACCGGAACGTTTATATAGTTCAACTTCCATTTATATTCATCGCCACTCTTTATTTGCTTCATACCCTGTGATGAGTAATTTATTTCCGGCTGCACAGCCCAGTTGGGATTTAAGTGAATATGAGCTAATATGCCCAGGTGAATATCCGCTCTTGTATTGATATTGGTGGAATTCACATTAGCAACGTCCAACTTGGAAAGATTTACGCCTCCTTTTACACCCAACTCCACATGTGATCTGCCTCTTTGTGCATGCACTATGGCAAAACAAAAACATGCTAACGCTAATAAACTAATCTTTTTCATAACAATTGTTTGCGTAGCCTTATACAAATAAAAGGCCGTAAAATTTAAAGTTGATAACTTTTATTACTTGTAGAAAAGTATTGGTTTTATTTTACCTGTGTTGAAAAAATATTCTGTTCTTGTGATGCTTTGGTTTTTCGAAAGTTTAAAAACCTGCCTCACTTTTATTTAAATAATTTGCGCTGTTTTAATCTGATTGCACTTAAATTAATACCCTTCTGTTTCACCTTTTAAAAATGGGTAGCGATAATCAGTAGGAGGCACAAACGTTTCTTTAATAGTACGGGCACTCAACCAGCGATATAAGTTTAACATAGACCCTGCTTTGTCATTTGTGCCGCTGGCCCGTGCACCACCAAACGGCTGCTGGCCTACTACGGCGCCGGTAGGTTTATCATTAATATAAAAGTTGCCGGCTGCATTTCGCAATTTTTTTGTGGCCAGTTCAATAGCATACCGGTCTTGAGCAATAACTGATCCCGTCAGCGCATATGGCGAAGTTGTATCTACTAATTCTAACGTTTCTTCAAATTTATTTTCATCATAAATATAGATCGTTAATACCGGCCCGAAAATTTCTTCGCACATGGTTACATATTTCGGGTCCTTTGCTTCTATAATGGTGGGATAGATAAAATAGCCTTTTGATTTATCAAAGTTGCCGCCTACCAAAATTGAGGCTTCACCTCTTGTTTTTACATCCGTAATATAAGATGCAATTTTATCAAAGCTTCTTTCATCAATAACCGCATTAATATAATTGCTGAAATCGTCGACCGGGCCTACCTTGAAACTGTTTACCCCGTCCACCAATAATTTTTTTACCTGTGCTGCCAGGTTGGATGGTATATATGCCCGTGAAGCTGCTGAACATTTTTGGCCCTGGTATTCAAAAGCACCGCGCAACAATGCTGTAGCCACTACATCTGCATTGGCCGAGTGGTGAGCAATTACAAAATCTTTACCCCCAGTTTCTCCCACTACCCTGGGATAGCTTTTATAAGTGCCAACATTTTCACCAATGGTTTTCCACATTTGATTGAACACTCCTGTTGACCCGGTAAAATGCACCCCCGCAAAATCTCGGTGCGAAAAGCAAACTTTTCCTAAAACAGGACCATCCACATAAATTAAATTAATAACGCCATCCGGCAAACCGGCTTCTTTCAAAACCTGCATAAACATCTGGGCGGCGTATACCTGCGTATTGGCAGGTTTCCAAACCACTACATTACCACACATAGCAGCAGAGGTTGGTAAATTGCCACCAATAGCTGTAAAATTAAAGGGAGTAACAGCCAAAACAAATCCTTCCAGTGGACGCCATTCCATGCGGTTGTGCATACCAGGTGCGCTGATAGGTTGTTGTTTATATATCTCGCTTAAAAAATGCACATTGTATCGCAAAAAATCAATCAGCTCGCAGGCGCTGTCAATTTCTGCCTGGTATGGATTTTTGCTTTGTCCAAGCATGGTAGTGCCATTCATCAGGTATCGGTATTTGGTAGAAATGAGTTCTGCTGCACGTAAAAAAATACCAGCCCTTTCTTCCCAATTCATGCCAGCCCAGCTTTCTTTTGCTGCGAGTGCCGCTTCAATAGCCTGATGTACGTGGCTTTCATCACCTTCGTGATAGTGACCAAGTATATGGCTTATTTCGTGCGGTGGCCGGATCACTTTTAAATTACCTGTACGCACTTCTTCACCTCCAATACACATGGGTATATCAGCAGCTTTCGACTTTAAAGTTTCCAATGCTTTTTGCAGTGCGGCTCTTTCCGTACTGCCGGGAGCATATGAATAGATCGGTTCATTTTGGGGTAACGGATAAGAAAAATATCCAAGGTTCATATCTAATATTGTTAATTGGTTCGAGCTAAAACTTTCTGTTGTTTAAAGCTGTTAAATATCTGCGTAAAACCGCCGGGAATTTATCCTGTATGCAAAATTAATATTGTTGAATTTCAAGAATACTGCTTTCTATATAGTTTATGCATTAGGTATTTCCGACTCTTTTTCCATCATCAAATATGCTTTTATAAAACCATCCAATTCTCCGTCCATAACCGGCTGTATATTGCCTACTTCATAATCGGTACGATGGTCTTTTATCATTTTATACGGATGAAAAACATAGCTTCTAATCTGTGATCCCCACTCTATTTTGCGCTTGGTAGAATTAGCTGCATTCTTCACCGCCTCACGTTTACGCATCTCTTCTTCATACAAACGGCTTTTGAGCATGGTCATTGCTTTTTCGCGATTTTCACCCTGCGTACGTGCCTGCTGGCATTCTACTATTATGCCGCTGGGTTTATGGGTTAAACGAACGGCAGTTTCTACCTTGTTCACGTTTTGACCGCCAGCGCCGCCACTACGGAAAAAAGCCCATTCTACATCGCTGGGTTTTACCTCTATTTCAAAACTGTCGTCTATTAAAGGATACACATACACCGATGCAAAAGAGGTATGGCGCTTGGCGTTGGCATCAAAAGGCGATATACGCACCAAGCGGTGCACTCCACTTTCTGCTTTTAAAAATCCAAAGGCAAATGGCCCGTCAAATTGTAAGGTAGCGCTTTTGATACCGGCTCCATCTCCTGCCTGCAAGTCCAGCTCGGTAACCGTCCAGCCTTGCTTTTCGCCATACATGCGGTACATGCGGGCCAGCATTTCCGCCCAGTCCTGGCTTTCAGTACCACCAGCACCGGAGTTTATTTGCAGTACTCCCGGAAGTTCATCTTCGGGCTGGTTTAGTGTGCTTTTGAATTCTGCTTCTTCAATTTCTTTTATAGCCGTGTCATACGCGGACCTTACTTCGTCTTCGCTGCCTTCGCCTTCTTTCCAAAATTCAAAAAGCACAGCAAAGTCTTCCACAGCATTATACACGCTTTCAAAAAGCTTTATCCAGTATTCATTCAGCTTAATATCTTTTAATATACCAGTGGCACGGTTGCTGTCGTCCCAAAAGCCGGGAGAAAGCGATAGTTGCTTGTCATTATTTATTTTAACTATGCGGTTATCCACGTCAAAGAAACCTCCTCAGGACGGCCACACGGTCCCTCATATCTTTAATTTGCTCTGTAGTCATAGCGTGCAAATTTAGGCCATTGCCGTGATATGGATTCTATGATAATTATACATATCAAATTTTGGTGAAAGACCACTCAATATTGCATAATATTTATCGCTTCAATTTGTATTTGATTTTTACAGTACCAACCCCATCCTTCACTATGTCAATTTTACGGGCGGCTTTCTTGGATAAATCAATCATACGTCCGGCAACAAAAGGCCCGCGATCGTTGATACGCACCTCCACCGATTTACCATTCCTAATATTGATCACTTTTACTTTTGTGCCAAAAGGAAGAGTGCGATGCGCGGCGGTTAGCTGAGAATTGTGAAATATGGCGCCACTGGCAGTTTTGCGCCCATCAAACTTATCAGCATAATAAGAAGCTTTACCGGTTTCAGTTATTTTGTGGGAACACGAAATCAGGAAAATAAAACTGAATAACAGTAACCAAACAGGAGATTTCATTGACATCAAAAAATTAAATAGAAGCCGGAAAAATTGTTGTGCGGCTTACTAAATATATTTATACTAAATCTGTTTTATCTTCTCCTAATCTTGCAGTTTCGCCTTCATCAAGATCATCATTTGGGCTGTGAATACTTAAATCTGCATCCTGTGCAATATCATCCATGGCTTCTTCACGGGCTTCTACCACGTGTTCTTCTTTATCCTTCATTTTATTCTTTTCTAATATTTCGGATGGGCTTAATTTATCGTTGTTTTTATTAACTTCTTTTTTATCGTTTTTGCTCCTCATATTAAAAGTTTATAGTAATACTA
>JAICHT010000101.1 GCA_025924755.1 Chitinophagaceae bacterium
GCCATTTTTTGTGCTTCAATAGCCTGCTGCGCTTCTGTTACAATTTTAGCCGATTCGGTTTTAGCCTGGTCTTTTGCATCGTTTACCATCCGGTCTCTTATTTCCTTTGCCTCGCGTAACATAGCCGATCTTTCTTCACGGGCCTTAGCCATCAATGCTTCGTTCTCGTTTTTCAATTGCGCCATTTCTGCCTTTACCCGCTCGGCGGTCTCTAAAGAGCCGGCAATGGTTTTTTCCCGTTCATCCAATGAAGATAATATGGGCTTCCAGGCAAATTTCTTTAATATGGCAAATACGATAATGAAGGCAAGCAGCGTCCAGAATAGTAATCCTAAAGAAGGGGTAAGAAGTTGCATATGATAAGTGATTCCAATTTTATAATTCAAAATAAGCCATATTGCGCTATTTTGAACTTTTACTTTTAAATTTAATTAAACTGCATCCGCCGCCCTGTGCTTAAGATGCAGTTTGTTTTTTTGTGTTGATTACACGAACATAGCAAGGATACCTGCAATAACCGCAAACAAGGCAACACCTTCAATAAGGGCTGCTGTCAGGATCATATTGGCACGGATATCATTGGAGGCTTCCGGCTGGCGTGCAATGGATTCCACCGCACCTCTACCAATCTGGCCGATACCGATACCGGCACCGATGGCTGCCAAACCCGCACCCAATGCGCCACCGGCATTTGCCCAGGCTACTGTGCTCAACAATACAAATAATAAACTCATGGTTGTTCTTTTATAATGATTAAAAAAAGACGAATTAAACAATAACACGATCATCCGGCAGATCGTGAGGCTCGTGTTCATTAGTATGATTTTCTTCTAATGCCTGCCCGATAAATACTGCCGTAAGATTAGTGAAAATGAAAGCCTGGATAAAAGCCACTAATATTTCGATAAGATAGATAAATACAGAAAAAGCAATTGATACAGGCGAAAAGCCCCAGCCGATTCCACTACTTAACGAACCGAAAATAAAGATCAGCGAAATTAAACAGATGATTACAATGTGCCCAGCCACCATATTGGCAAACAAACGAATGATAAGCGCAAACGGCTTTGTAAAAATGCCTAAAATTTCCACTGGTATCATAATGATTTTAATACCAAGCGGCACAGGCGGCCAAAAGATATGACCCCAATAATGCTTATTACCACTTAAGACAATAACCAGAAATGATATAACACCCAACACTGCAGTAAAAGCAATATTGCCGGTTACATTGGCCGAACCGGGGATTAACCCAAACAAGGTATTAATTAATATAAAAAAGAAAACAGTAAGCAGGTAAGGCATATACTTTTTGTACTTATGCCCGATATTAGGCTTGGCTACCTCCACAATAATAAACTCAACTACCGGCTCAATAACATTTTGCCAGCCTTTTGGCGCTGTTTTTATACCTTGTCCCTGGCTGTATTTTTTAGCAACCGATAAAAGCAATGAAACCAGTACTATTAGGGCAATAATCATTTGCACTACATTGCGGGTTAGCGAAAAATCGTACACTTTTACTGAAGGGTCAGCCGCTGTAATAGTATTGCCTTCCATCTTATAGCCATTATATATAGTACGGCCATGGTCGAACCTGGAGGAACTGAATACCGATAACCCTTTTTGGGGAGAATAAAGAATGACCGGCAACGGAATAATGGCATGGTGCTCCTGGCCGTCACTTCCTTCATAAGAAAAAAAGTGGAACTCATGTGCATCCAGCACGTGTCCAAAAATCACCTCGTTGGCGTCAAAAACATTTTTCTTGCCTTTCTCTTTTTTTATACCTTCCTGGTCTACCACTTTTTCATGCAACGTAGTATCGGTTTGAGCTGATACCTGCGCGGAAAATAGCGTTAAAAAAACGCTGAAAGCCGCTACCCATAAGCATTTGATACGATCAAGAGCCATGTATTCCTGAAATTTTGCGCAAAGATAGGAAAGCTAAGGGAAATTAAGGACTCAAAATTGAATTTCATGCTTTCAGGAAAGCACAATTAACAACGACATAAGATTTATGCCGTAGCAGTATTTTGTCAGCTTCCTTTCCGAAATCCACTTCCGGCACACGCAACAGGTGGTTTTTTTAAGATTTATTATACAGCAACTTTAGACTTTTCAAACTGCATCTGGTGCAGCTTGGCATAAAAGCCGCCTTTCTGCAACAGCTCGGCATGGGTGCCTACCTCTTTCAATTCTCCTTTATCCAGTACGATGATTTTATCGGCCCGCTGTATGGTAGATAAGCGGTGCGCTATCACAATAGAGGTTCTGCCGGATATCAACGTATTAATGGCATTTTCTATTAACAGCTCACTTTCCGTATCAATGGAAGAAGTGGCTTCATCCAATATTAATATAGATGGATTGTAAAGCAAAGCCCGGATAAACGACAGGAGTTGGCGCTGGCCCAGGGATAAAGTAGCGCCCCGCTCCATCACATTATAGTCATATCCGCCCGGCAACTGCATAATAAATTCGTGCATGCCTATAAGCTTAGCGGCTTCTACTACTTTTTCCTTTGATATGGCCGGGTTATACAGCGTTATATTATCCAGTACCGAACCCGAAAACAGAAATACGTCTTGCAATACAATACCAATATTTTTCCGCAACACCTCTAAATTGTAATCTTCTATTGATATGTTATCTATTTTAATAGCTCCTTTATCAATATGGTATAGCCGGCTCAGCAGACTGATGATGGTGGTTTTACCGCTGCCGGTATGACCTACAATAGCCACCGTTTGCCCTTCCTGCACATGAAATGAAATATCCTTTAATACCGGATGGTTGGGTGTGTAGCCAAACCATACTTTCTCAAAGTCTATTTTTCCCTTTACTACTTCAGGCGCATACACGCCTTCTTCTTTGGTGACATCATCATTATCCAGCACTTTAAAAACGCGTTCGCTGGATACCATACCCATTTGTATCACGTTAAACTTATCGGCTATCACCCGTAGCGGACGGAAGATGAGGTTCAAAAATTGAATAAAGGCTACCATCACTCCGGCATTGATCCGCTGCCCCGATCCCCACCATACAATTAAACCAATAGAAGTAGCCAGTATAATTTCCACTACGGGGAAAAACACGGAGTATGCGAAAATAGATTTGATATTAGCGTTCCGGTGTTCTTTGTTGATTTCTTCAAACTTTTTAAATTCCTGCTTCTCTGCAGCAAATGCCTGTACGATATACATACCCGTTAAATGTTCCTGCACAAAAGCATTCAACCGCGCAACGGCATTACGCACCCGGTGAAAAGACTTGTTGACACTTTCTTTAAAATAATACGTGGCAATAATTAATATCGGAAAGGGTATCAAACACACCAGCGTCAGCGTCCAGTCCATCCAAAACATGACGCCTAATACACATAAAATAGAGAGCAGGTCTGCTACCATTGGTATCAATCCATCGGAAAAAATATCATTTACCCTTTCAATATCATCTACCGTACGGGTAGTAAGGGTGCCAATAGGCGTAATATCAAATTGACGAAGGTTCAGCCGCAATACTTTTTTGTACACGGTTACCCGCAAATCCTTTACCACGGCCTGCCCCAGCCAGGAGGTAATATAGGAAAAGTAAAACCGCAAGCCTGTTTCCAGCAGCAAAAACACAATTTGAATAATGGTAATAGTAACCAGGGCATGCGCCAGCTTATGCGTAATATATTTATCTACCGTAAGCTGAATAAGATATGGGCGTATGGGTGTAAAAACCGCTAATACGATGGATAAAAAAATAGATTGATAAAACCGACCCTTGTAGGGGGAGGCAAAGTGCAATACCCTTTTTAAAAGGCCTACATCAAAAAATTGTTTCTTTGTTTCCTGGCTGCTCAATTGTTTTTGTTATTCTTTAGTGGCTGCAAAATTAACGGAATTTGAAGGCAATCCTTTATTCTTCGTCCGTTACACCCATAGCGCTGTTATATGCTTTTATAAAAATGGCACCCAGGTTTTTGTAGGGAGGAATGTAATCTTCAAAGCCTTCTATTTTACCTGCCTTGGCTCTAAACTCATTCCAAAAAGGAATCCAGTCAATATTGTTTCCGTTTCTTAACTTTTCATCCAAAATATTTAACAAGGGCTGGTTAATAAACATTTTACCCGTTTGCTTTGAAGCAATGATATGGGCATCCGGCGCATGCACCAATACATCGTGTATCACATTATAGCCACCACAGGAACCCAGGATCACAATTTTAGCAGCCGGTTTTATCTGCTCAATAGTAGAGCTTACCCAATAACTATGGCCGCGGTGCACCACGATAGTAGGCTGAATGCCTTTTTCTTCCAAATATGAATTGAGTGCTTCCTGTGCTTTGTCCAGCTCGCCGGGCTGCTTTTCGTCATCCATCCATTTATTGGCATATACCACCATGGGTTTGCCTTTTACCGATGTAAACGAAAGCCAGTATTTATTATCGTCGGTCTTTTTCCAGTTTCCATTGGCAAAAGCCGGAATAAAGCCGTTAAAATTCATTTTGCCATCTTCATCGCCATAAAAAAACACCTGCATCACTACCTTGCCGGAACTGTCGTTTGTAAGCGATTTGTAATTGATATTATATACCGGTGGGATGCCAAACTCTTTCGACAGATCAATATTATTACTGGTATCGGCAGAAAGGAAAAGCTTATACAACAGGTTGTACATTACTATGCCCTGCTTGTTATTTTTTAAAAGGTTTTTGTCGTAATTGCTTTTGGCAAGACTTAAAACATAATTAGCCAACGGTTTGTTTCGCTCTGAAATATTTACATAAGAATCGGCCACATCCACGCCATCTTCCAGCCCTTCCGATTTTTCCAGGCCGTTCACAAAAGCAGTCATTACTGCCTGGGCATCTTCGCCCTTTGGAAAGCTTTTCAAAAAATCGTTCAGCGTATTATAGCCTGCCGCCATTTTAATAAATTTTTTAAACCGGTCAAACCCAACGCTGGCCAGCAACGAATCGCCCCGGTTTCCGATTTTGCTCATCATAAGCGGGTACACACCGGCTACATAGCTGGACGTATAAATTTCATCTTCGCTGGAAACAGCTAAATAATAGAGTTCCTGGGCAGTTAAGGGTTGCAGTATTTTAAACCGTACGGCGTCGGGCGACTCGTGCAAGGCGTTAATCTCCCGCACAAAAATATCCTTTGCTTTTCTTTCCAGCGTTTTCATTAAAGCCGTATACCCGTAGGCAGTATCTTTATTCATAGCACGGGCTACATAATCGATCCGCGTTCTTACCAACAGGCGGTAATATTTCACATCATCACCCAATACGGCATTAACGTCCTCGATCTTCTGCTTGCCTTTTACAATATTGTCCAGAAAAGGAAAGTACAACTGTCCGCTACCGCTGGCTGCCATTTTAACTACGGCTTTTACCAATGGGTCGTTTACATTTTTAATGGCATATCCCAGTTTATTATTGGCCTGGGCAAAGTCATATAGCTGTGTAGGATATTTATAGGCCGCTACTTTGATTAAGCTGTCCCTGAAAGGCACATCAGGATTATCTTTCAGCGTATAAAAAGCCCGTTCCGGATGAAGCTGTATATATTTATGGAGCAAGGCATTTCGGGCATTTTTCAGGTTGATACTGTTATCGAAAGCACCGGAACCTACCAGCAAATTGCCTACATCATAGCTTTGCTTATCAATAAGGCTTTCAATACTTTCGTTCTTTTCGTCTTCATTTATAGCGGTTTCATATACATCCAGTACCACCGGAAAACTGCTGGGGTTGAACTTATGCGCCTTAAAACTTGTTGTAAAATTTTGCAACATCCGCTCCAGCCCCCTTATATAAGCTACTTTTTTAGCGTGGTTGGAAAGCGAATCTTTTTCAATTTGATATTGAAGCCGGTCCACGGTTTGTGTAAGCGCCCGTGTTACCAAAAAATTAATCTCTTCATTAGTAGTACCGGTAAACTGATCGTCGGCATGACCGTCGGCCCTTAAGGCTGCTTTTTGTTCCTTATCTACATACCCATGAAACAACTGGCGGTTGATGGGAGGTTTAAATCCTTTATAATCTGTTCCGCCGGATTGGGCTGCACCATATAAGCCAACTACTAAGCCCATGCTTACCCACAGTAACCGTAAGGTAGGATACATACTCCTCATAGTGCAAATTTAAGTCCCGCTGATTAACATTAGGTTAAAACAATATACAGTTATTAAGATTGCATATATAGTAAGAATACTATGTATCTCCAGCATTAATTTTTTATTAAGTCTTTGTGATGTTGGCGGTCATATTAGTGGCTGATAGCATTTTACTGTAGGTTTGCTGCAAACAACTGGCATGGATACTAAGGCAAGAAAAATATTGATTGCCGATGATGAACCCGACATTCTTGAAATTTTAAAGTACAACCTTGAAAAAGATGGCTACCAGGTAGTAACCGCCAAAAATGGCGATGAAGCTATTGATAAGGCAAAACAATACCAGCCCGACCTGATAATATTGGATATTATGATGCCCCGCAAAAGCGGCGTGGAAGTATGCGAGATATTAAGGGCACAGCCACTTTTTAAAGACACGCTGATCCTTTTTTTAACTGCCCTAAGCGATGAAGGCACGCAAATAAAAGGACTAACCACCGGAGCCGACGATTATGTAAGTAAGCCGGTGAGCCCCCAAATGTTTTTAAGCAAGGTGCACTCGCTGTTTAGAAGATTGAAAAAAGAAGATACCACGGTTTTGCAGGTGAACGATTTAACTATTGATCCCGACCGCTTTAGTGTACAATACAAAGGAGAGGAAATTTCGCTGGCCAAAAAAGAATTTGAATTACTGTATTTACTGGCCTCCAAGCCCGGACGTGTTTTTTTGCGTAACGAGATATTGAGCCAGGTATGGGGCAACGAGGTGATTGTGGGCGACAGAACCATAGATGTGCATATCCGAAAAATAAGGCAAAAGCTGGGCGTGGATTGTATTACTACCGTAAAAGGCGTAGGTTACAAATTTGAATTATAGTATGCTTAGTAAAAAGAATTTATCGCCCCGGCAGCTTTCGGCTTTTACCGCTTTGGTAATAGCGGCACCTATCAGCCTGGGCATTTTTTTTCTGCACCAAAGCTGGATGGCCACATTTGCAGCCCTGCTCCTCATTTTTACAGGCAGCTACTTTTTAATATTCTCTATTTTCCAACAGTTCATTTACCGCAATATCAAACTTATTTATAAGCTTATTTATAAAACCAAGGCCAGTAAAAAAGAAGAAATGTATTATCAGTACATCTTACCACAAAAAAGTATGGAAGAAGTACAGGAAGACGTGGAAAAATGGGGCGAGCAGCAGCAAAAAGAAATTGAAACACTTAAAGAAAACGAACTGTTTAGAAAAGAGTTTCTGCAAAATCTATCGCATGAATTTAAAACGCCGGTATTTAGTATACAGGGATATGTAGAAACCCTGCTCCAGGGTGCAATGGAGGATGCTCAAACCAATAAACGCTTTTTACAGCAAACGGCTAAAAACGTAGAACGGCTGGCCAATCTGATTCAGGATCTTGATGAAATATCCAAATTAGAATTTGGTGAATTAAAGCTTACCAAAAGCAATTTTGTGATACAGGATTTAATGAAAGAAGTATTTGAAGGTTTACTGATAAAAGCAGAGCAGCGAAATATTTCTTTTTCAATAAAAAAAGAATGCGAGCAACCCTTAGTAGTATATGCAGATAAAGAAAAAGTACGGCAGGTATTAATAAACCTGGTTGATAACTCTATTAAGTATGGTAAAAGTGGCGGCCATACTATTGCCAGTATGTATAATACCGATGGTAAGAACATTTTAATAGAGATCGGGGATAATGGTATGGGAATATCCGGAAAGAATGTGTCCCGTATTTTTGAACGTTTTTATCGCACAGAAGAAGGCAGAAACTGTAATGTAGCAGGCAGCGGTTTAGGGCTGTCTATTTGCAAACATATTATTGAGGCGCATGGGCACAGCATGCATGTACGCAGTAAAGAAAACGTAGGCACTACTATCGGCTTTACACTGGATGCCCGGAAAGATGCACAACCTTTGAAGGTTTAATTGGCATTAGATGCAACCATGTGGTGCATAGCTCATATCGTTTGCTTTGTGCTACTCCTTATCGTTCTTTTCTGCTGGTATGCTTTATCACTTTGGCTTCCAGGTAAAAAATAATTTCTTCCGCAATATTCTCCGACTGGTCTCCCACCCGTTCCAACCTCCTGATAATAGATAATATATTCAATGCTTGGTCAATATCCTGGGGAACGTTTTTCAAATAATTAGTGATCAGTTCATTGGCAGTGCGATTGATCTCATCTAAAAATTCATCTCTCTTAAAAATGCCGCGGGCTAAAGCAGTATCTTCTTTTTCAAAAGCTGCCAGTATCTCTTCCACAATCTGTATGGCCTCATGGTACATCTCCACTATTTTAGTGGACTCCAGCAATTCGGGCTTAAAACAATTGTCCGTATCAATAATTAGCTTGGCAATACCATCGGCTATATCACCAATTCTTTCGAGGTTGGTATTGATCTTTAACACGGCCAATAATAAACGCAGATCCACCGCTACCGGCGAATAAATAGCAAAGATGTTTTCGCAGTCCCTGTCAATTTTCAACTCGGCCCCATTCACTCTTTTTTCAATCATCACCACTTCGCGGGCCAGGTCCTTATCAAAGTTTAAAAGGGCTGATAGTCCTTTTACCAGTTGTGAGTGAACCAGCGTCCACATATTCACTACTTCTTCTTTTAATAATTTCAGTTCATTATCCAGTTTTGACATATTGATAATTTATTGCAGTTACTTATAGGGTTAACTAAATCTTCCGGTTATATAATTTTGTGTTCGCTTATCTTTTGGATTGGTGAACATTTCTTTGGTATCATCATACTCCACTAATTCACCTACATAAAAAAAGGCCGTTTTATCACTAACCCTTCCGGCCTGCTGCATATTGTGCGTTACAATAATAAGCGTGTACGTGTCTTTTAGTTCAAACTAAAGTTCTTCAATACTAGCGGTGGATATAGGGTCAAGCGCTGATGTCGGCTCATCCAGCAACAATACTTCCGGCTCCATGGCAATAGCGCGGGCAATGCATAACCGCTGCTGCTGGCCACCTGAAAGAAAAGTTCCTTTCCGGTGCAACGTATCTTTTACCTCGTTCCATAAAGCCGCTTTTTTTAATGAACTTTCCACTATGGTATCGCGTTCGGCTTTTGACAGCTTTAAACCATTAAGTTTATACCCGGCTATTACATTATCGTATATACTCAGGTTAGGAAACGGGTTAGGACGCTGGAAAACCATCCCTATCTTAAGACGAACCAATATGGAGTTGAGGCTGTACACATCTTCGTTATGCAAAAGGATTTTTCCATCGCTGGTAGCGCCGGGTATCAATTCGTGCATGCGGTTGATGCAACGCAGAAAGGTGGTTTTACCGCAACCTGATGGCCCCATTACTGCTATGACATTGTTTTTGGGAATATCCATATTCACGTTCTTCACCACATGATTATCTCCGAAATAGGCATTAAAATTCTGACTGCTTATAATTGTACTTTCCATTTTTTTGTTATCAGCTTTGTAATAATATTTAATAGTAATACCCAAATCAGCAATACTAAAGAGGCACCCCATGCCAGGTCATGCCACTCGTCATACGGGCTTGTAGCATAATTAAAAATAAGCAAGGGCAAACTTTGCATGGGTTTGAGCACATTGGTAGTAATATACGGGTTGCCAAAAGCTGTAAAAAGCAAAGGAGCCGTTTCGCCGGCTATCCGCGCTACCGACAACATAACTCCTGATAAGATTCCACTCATGCCACAGGGTATAATTATTTTCAAAATAACCTTATGATAGGGTAAGCCCAGGGCAAAGCCCGCTTCTTTTAACGTATCTGGCAACAGTTTTAATGTTTCTTCCGTAGAGCGTATTACAATGGGTAGCATCATAATAGCAAGCGCTACGCTGCCGGATAAAGCCGAGAATGTTCCGATGGGTTTTACCAGCCAGAAATAGATAACAATACCAATTACAATAGAAGGCGTACCCTGCAAAATATCTACCGACAGCCGGCTGTAATATGAAAGCTTGCCGGTTTTATTTTCGCTTAAATACACACCGCATAATAGGCCAATGGGTACTGCAATCACTACTGCCAGCAGCACAATCAATAAACTACCTAATAAGGCATTGGCAATACCGCCCCCTATCTCTCCAACCGGTCTAGGAATATGGGTAATGAAATGCCAGCTGATTTTACCAAGCCCTGTTTTTAAAACATAAAAGATGATCGCAAGCAGCGGCACGGTAATGAGGAAGGCAAATAAGATAATGATCCATTCAAATATCTTACTCTTCACTAACCGGAATCGTAATCGTTGGTCCATAATTATTCGTTAGAGAATTGTTTGATAATGGCTTTTCCTAAAATGTTTATGCCCACGGTTACTATAAAAAGCACCAGGCCCAGCTCTATCAATGCCGATAAGTAAACTGTTCTGTCGGCTTCTGTAAATTCATTAGCAATCACACTGGCCATGGTATTACCCGGCGAAAAAATGCTGGTAGGTAAAATACTGGTGTTACCTATAACCATTGTTACCGCCATGGTTTCTCCCAACGCCCTTCCGAGCGATAGCAGCAGCCCTGCCAGCAAGCCAGATTTAGTATAAGGTAGTGTTACATGCCGCAGCACTTCATACCGGGTGCCGCCCAATGAGTACGCACCTTCTTTTAAGCTGGAAGGTACCAGTCGTATCAGTTCTCTTCCTAGCGATGCCGCATAGGGTATAATCATAACAGCCAGTACCAGCGATGCAGAAAAAATACCTACTCCATATGGAGGTACGCCTAACCTGGTTTCTATACTTCTTACTATAGGTACTACTACTACCAATGCCCAAAAGCCATAGATAACAGAAGGTACGGCGGCTACCAGTTCAACAATATTTTTTAAGAACCCTGCCAGCCAGCCC
>JAICHT010000102.1 GCA_025924755.1 Chitinophagaceae bacterium
CTAAGTGATGTAGAAAGCGGCTTGAGCAATAAAATAAAAGCCGATAAACATTTTGACGCCAAGCAATTGGAATGGAAACTGCAACTGGCCATACAGCAACTGCCTGAAAAACAGCGCCTTGTTTTTAACCTTAGGTATTATGATGAAATGCCGTACGAACAAATGAGCAAAGTGCTGGATACCAGTGAAGGTGCATTAAAAGCCAGTTACCATCATGCGGTAAAAAAAGTTGAAGAATACATTATCAATCGTTAAACTATCCATACCAAAAAACGTCTTATTGCATACATGAACCACAGTTCCACTATATATGAAGAATTGAAAGAGTTAAATAGCAGTTTGGGTATTGAAAAAGCAAACCCGTATACCGTACCGGATGCCTATTTTGAAAACTTACCGGCTGCTATACTGGCTAAAGTAAAGTTGCAGCAACCTGCCGGCAACGAAGAATTACAAACACTTTCGCCATTGCTGGCCTCGCTTTCACGCAAAATGCCTTATAGTGTTCCCGATAATTATTTTAACGAAACGGCCACTATAGCAACCAGTTTAATACAAGAAGAAGTTTTACCTGCAACCATGGCAACTCTTAGCAGACAAGCTCCTTATAGCGTGCCTGATGGTTATTTCGAAAATTTACCGGGTCAAATTTTAGCTAAGGTATCGAAGCCGCAAAGCAAGGTAATTTCATTTGATAGCAGAAGATGGATGCGCTATGCTTCTGCAGCGATCATTACAGGTGCCATTGCTTTAGGCAGCATCTTTTATTTTGCAGGCAATAGCAATAATACCTCCGGTATTGATCCCGTAAAACATCCTTACCAATGGGTAGCCAGCAAGCTTAAAAATGTAAGCAATAGCGACCTGGAAGAATTTATCAATACTACCGATGCCTCCGCTGCGCATATGCAGCAAACCGCCAGCAATTCCAACTCAGGAAAAGAGGTGCGTAAAATGCTTACCGATGTATCTACCAGCGAACTGGACAATTTTTTAAATGATGTGCCCACCGATAACGACGAGGCGACAATTAACTAAGGAAACTTATGAAGAGAATTTTATACCTACTCAGCTTCTTTTTTATTATTACAGCCCATGCCCAAGACGATAGTGCAAACGGCGGTGGCAAAGTAAGAGAACGCATGCAGGAATACCTTCAAAAAAAATTAGATCTTTCAGGTGATGAAGTGCAAAAGTTCGGGCCCGTGTTTTTAAATTATTTTAATGATTTAAGAAAAACCACACAGCAATACAAAGACGACCGGCTGGTACAGCAACAAAAAGTAGCCGATTTAAAACTGCATTACCGCGATCAGTTTAAAGATATTATGGGAGAAAAGCGCAGTAATGATATGTTTAACTACGAACGTGATTTTATTAATGAAGTAAAAAAGCTGCGCCAGGAACGTTTACAAAACCAACCCGATATTGCACGGCCAAATAAAAAAGATAATGGCCTGTTGCATTAAAAGACATTTTAAAATATATTTGAACTAGTGTTTTTCATAAGTTAGCATGGTCGGCCCGATATATATTGAGCCGGCCATTTTATTTATACTCACTTTTAAGCAACTTTGATATATAAGCTATCTGGCCCAGGTGGTAAATATCATGTTGAATAATGCCATTCAATAACTTTCTGTACGTATAATCTCTGCCCGCTACTCTTATATCCAGCAGTTCATCTTTTAGTGGATCAATAATAGCTATTAATTCTATTTGGGTTTTGTGCAGTTGCTTCATTGCCTGCAGCCATAAGCTTTTATTGGTATGATCTAACGGTTGCCAATCTTTTACTTCAAAACTCTCTACCTGCTGTTGGGCATCTGTACGCAATCGGCGTATAACAAAAAGCCGCCAATTAATGATATGTTCTACCAATTCTAAAATGCTGTGCTGGTTTTTATATTTTTCGAATGCAGTGTGTTCATCAACCTGGCTTAATAGTGCGGTCATTGACTTTCCAAACCAGGGATCGCCATCATACGCATCTTTTAAACTTTCTGCTATTTTTAAAACTTCAGTATTCATTGTAATATCCTGCTGCGTTAATAGCGGTTAAACTTTTTAATAATGCAGCATACAAAAATGAATTTTCAATTATTTACTTAAGTACATACTTCTGTCTTTATACAGCTGCCTGAAATAAGGATCCCTCAAATCTTTGATAAAGCGTATGGCTTCGCCGGTACTTTTCATTTCCGGCCCCAACTCTTTATTTACATTCGGAAATTTATTGAAGCTAAACACCGGTTCTTTTATGGCAAAGCCTTTCAGCTTTTTCTCAAAAGTAAAATCTGCCAGTTTATTTGCGCCCAGCATTATTTTGGTAGCAACGTTCAGGTAAGGAATGCCGTAGGCTTTTGCAATAAAAGGCGTGGTACGGGAGGCTCTGGGGTTGGCTTCAATTACATATACTTTATCATTTTTAATAGCAAACTGGATATTGATTAGCCCTTTGATGTTTAAAGCCCGGGCTATCTTCTCGGCATAATGCTCCATGGTGGTTACTACCAGCGGCGTTAAATTAAAGGCAGGTAATACCGCATTACTATCACCGCTATGAATGCCCGCCGGCTCTATATGCTCCATCACACCCATTACATGAAAGTCGTCTCCATCAAATATGGCATCAATTTCAGCCTCCTGGCACCGGTCTAAAAAATGATCAATTAATATTTTGTTGTTCGGTATATGCTTAAGCAAGCTGATTACTGCTTTTTCTACCTCGTCATCATTAATTACAATACGCATGCGCTGGCCACCCAATACATAGCTGGGACGTACCAGTACCGGATATCCTACTTTTTTTGCTACGTCAACCGCTTCATCTACCGTATAGGCGGTTCCATATTCAGGATAAGGAATATTCAGATCTTTCAGCATATCGCTAAACCGGCCCCGGTCTTCGGCAATATCCATATTATCGAAAGAAGTACCGATAATCTTAATACCTTTTTCATGTAAACGTTCGGCCAGTTTTAATGCGGTTTGCCCACCTAACTGCACAATCACACCTTCCGGCTTTTCGAGTTCCACAATTTCCCACAGGTGCTCCCAATATACCGGTTCAAAATAAAGTTTGTCGGCAATATCAAAGTCGGTGGAAACGGTTTCCGGGTTGCAATTGACCATAATGGCTTCATATCCGCACTCTTTAATAGCCATCAACCCATGCACACAGCAATAGTCAAACTCAATACCCTGGCCTATCCGGTTAGGGCCGCTGCCCAAAACAATTACTTTCTTTTTATCAGAAACCTTGCTTTCGTTGGTATGACCTTCTTCGAAAGTAGAATAGAAATAAGGAGTTTTTGCTTCAAACTCGGCACTGCAGGTATCTACCATTTTATATACACGGGTAATGCCGGCCGCTTTCCGCTTCTCATAAATTTCGTCTTCAGTGCCATCCTGGATAATACGGCTGATTTGCTCATCACTAAAGCCGTTGGCCTTGGCTTCTTTTAATAAATCAAGCGGCAAATCTTCCAGCCAATATTTTTCCAATTTTTTTTCTATAGAACAGATTTTTTGTATCTCGTAAAGAAACCAGCGGTCGATGCCGGTAACTTTGGCAATAGTATTGACACTAACGCCCAACATCAACGCGTCTTTTATCCGAAAGATGCGATCCCATTTCGGCACCTTAATATATTCAATCAGTTCTTCGGCTTTCATCTGGCTTTTGCCATAATATCCTAAACCTACTGCATTATTTTCCAGGCTTTGACACGCTTTTTGTACGGCTTCGGTAAAACTTCTGCCAATGGCCATCACCTCGCCTACGCTTTTCATTTGCAGCCCTAGCGTATCGTTGGCACCTTTAAACTTATCAAAGTTCCAGCGCGGAATTTTTACAATCACATAATCCAGCGCCGGTTCAAAATAGGCCGATGTGGTTTTTGTTATTTGATTTTGCAATTCATCCAGCGTATAGCCGATGGCCAGTTTAGCAGCAACTTTTGCAATAGGATAACCGGTAGCTTTGGATGCCAGCGCCGAGGAGCGGCTTACCCGCGGGTTGATTTCGATAGCAATCAGTTCTTCTGTGTCGGGGTTTAAGGAAAACTGCACATTGCAACCACCGGCGAAATTGCCAAGATCACGCATCATACGGATAGCGGTATTGCGCATTAACTGAAAAGCCGTATCGCTCAGCGTCATACCGGGCGCTACCGTAATAGAATCGCCGGTATGAATGCCCATGGGGTCAAAGTTTTCTACGGTGCAAATAATTACTACATTATCATTGGCGTCCCGCAACAATTCCAATTCAAATTCCTTCCAGCCCAATACTGCTTTTTCTACCAGCACTTCGTGTATGGGAGAGGCTTGCAGGCCACGTGTCAACGCTTCATCCAGTTCACTGGCATCGTGTACAAAACCGCCGCCCGTACCACCCAGCGTAAACGATGGACGAATAACCAATGGAAAACCGATTTCCTGCGCAAATTCTTTTCCTTCTAAAAAAGAGTTCGCGGTTTTAGCTGGCGCTACCGGTATGCCTAACCGTATCATCCACTGCCGAAATTTTTCCCGGTCTTCGGCTTTGTCAATGGCTTTAATATCCACGCCTATAAGCCGCACGCCATATTTTTCCCATATCCCTAAGTCTTCTGCTTCCTTGGCCAGGTTCAGTGCTGTTTGCCCGCCCATGGTCGGTAATATGGCATCTACTTTATTTTCCTGCAATATTTGTTCAATACTTTCCACAGTTAATGGCAGCAGGTACACTTTATCTGCCATTAACGGGTCGGTCATAATAGTAGCGGGGTTACTATTTATCAGCAATACTTCTATTCCTTCTTCGCGCAGGCTTCGTGCAGCCTGCGTACCGGCATAATCAAACTCGCAAGCCTGACCAATAATAATAGGACCCGAACCAATAATTAAAACTGATTTTATAGAAGTATCTTTTGGCATTTTTGAAGATTAAAAGTAAAATGTAATATGCGCAGCCTGATTCATTTTTATGTTTGAATTTTGACATTTGCATTTGTCAGGGCATAAAAAACCCAGACGTTTGTCTGGGTTGCAAATGTAATGATTGAGATTGTTTTTTTGACAATTTCTAATTTATCAATCTCTTAAAGTTCAATATGCAATTGACATCAGGCTACAGGTGGCGTATCTGTACCTACGTCGGCCTTAGCGGCATTTCCTTTAAAAATATTATTCATGAATTCTTCCACCTTTGGCATATGCTCTTTCAAAGCATCGCTGCCTTTGGTTTTTAATTCATTAAAATAATCCATAGCCTGCCCTTCTGCATTCATAGCCTGGTCTTTTAATTTAGTAGCTTTCTCTTTTAGCGTTGCTGCCATTTTTTCTTTTTCTTCATCGGTCATATTCATATACTTGTAAGCGCCAAAAGCTGCGGCTGCGCCCAGTAAAAAAGTAGCCAGATGCTTATTATTTACACTCATAATTTTTATAGTTTATTAATTAAAAAATCTACACTTACTAACTTAGCAATTATTATACCCGCCTTAAAGGCGAAATAGTGAGTGACAAAAGTTCATCCTAAGAATTACAATACATGAAAGGTTTTAAAAAATCAGGTACCTGCTTTTTGCTTATATTAATTTGTACCAACCTATTAGCACAAACGTATCCGCAAGATTATTTTAGAAGTCCGCTTAATATCCCGATGCAACTGGTAGCCAACTTTGGCGAACTGAGGCCCAATCACTGGCATATGGGCCTGGATATTCGCACACAACACCGGGTAAATCTGCCGGTATATGCAGCAGCCGATGGTTATATAGCCCGCATTTCTGTAGAGCCGGAAGGTTTTGGGCAAGCTGTTTATATCAATCATCCTAATGGCTATACCACTGTGTACGGTCATTTAAACGCTTTCTTTCCCGCACTTGCCCAGTATGTAAAAGACCAGCAATATCAGCAGCAATCCTGGAAAATCAGTTTGAATATACCCCCTACTATGTTTCCGGTAAAAAAAGGTGATGTGATTGCGCTTAGCGGCAGCACCGGCGGCTCGCAGGGGCCGCATGTACATTTTGAAATACGCGATACCAAAACAGATAAATGTCTGAACCCGCTGCTTTTCAACTTTCCGGTTCCTGATGCGGTTTCGCCTTCGCTCTTGCGGCTGGCCATATACGACAGATCCAAAAGCACGTACGATCAAACACCTCACTTATTTGCTTTAAAAAAATCCGGCACAACTTACGCCTTAGCCTCTCCTGCAATTGTAAAAACTGGTGCTAAAAAGATAAGCTTTGCTATTGGCGCTGTAGACCGGTTTACGGGATATACTAATCCAAATGGCATATACAGCGCTAAGGTTTTGTGCGATGATGTGGCCACATCGGAATTTAAGTTGAATAATATTGACTATGATGAAACAAGATATTTAAATGCACAGATAGATTATAAATCAAAATACCACGGGGGCCCGTATGTACAGCATATCAGTCCGCTACCTGGGGAGGAAAGCAGTGTGTACACAACCGACGCCGACAATGGAATCATTAGCCTGGGCGACGAAACCGTACATACCATCAATATAGAAGTGAAAGATGCGGCGCAGAACACTTCACGATTGCAATTTAAAATTCAGTATGATTCAACTCTTTCCAAACCTGCTGAAGCAGATACTGCCGAAAAGCTAACGCCCAATATGGTGAACGTGTTTGAAAAACCGGGCTTCGAATTATTTACTACTGATAAAACAATATACGATACTATAGCTATTAATTACAGCCAATCGGCCCAGCCATCAGCCAATGCCATATCAGATAAATACACTTTCTGCAATGCAGCTATTCCCGTACAGGATTCCATTACCGTTCGTATAAAACCTTCTACCAATATACCACCGGAAGCAAAAGACAGAATAATCATTAAAGGTATGGCTGGTGAAAAAACCTATGTGGAAAAAGCAACCTGGCAGGGCGACTGGATATGGGCAAAGTTCAGGCAGTTTGGAAACTACCAGGCCTTTATAGATAATGAGCCGCCTACTATTAATGCGCCGGGATATGGAGATGTGATTGATTTGAGAAAGTCAAAACATATTGTATTGGTTCCGAAAGATAATTTCGGAGAAATTAAAAGTTTCCGGGCAGAACTGGACGGGCAGTGGCTGCTGTTTACAAACGATAAAGGTTTAGTATATATCTATACATTTGATGACCATTTTACCAGTGGCACCCATCAATTAAAAGTTACCGTACAGGATGTGGCGGGTAATACTACTGTTAAACTTTGGAAGGTAAGAAGATGAATCAAAAAATAAAGTAAGATATGGATAAGCTGTTGCCTTTTCAAAATGGCAATTAATAATCATCTATGAATTTTTACTATTGACTTACTATGGCTACTTATTTACAACCGGGCGATAAAGCGCCGGACTTTTCTGGCGTCAATCAAAATGGCGATACTATTTCACTCAAAGATTTTAGAGGCAGGAAAGTAATATTATATTTTTACCCGCAAGATGATACGCCGGCCTGCACCACGCAAGCCTGTAACCTGCGGGACAATTTTTTATCGTTAAGAGAACAGGGATACGAGGTGATTGGTATAAGTCCTGATACGGCCCAAAGTCATCAAAAATTTATAAGCAAATACAAACTGCCGTTTACTTTAATTGCCGATCCCGACCGAAAAATCATAGACTACTACGGCGTTTGGGGCGAAAAGAATTTATATGGGCGCAAGTATGTTGGCTTACTTCGCACTACGTTTGTGATTGATGAAAAAGGCACTATCGAAAAGATATTAAAAAAGCCCAAAACAAAAGCCCACGCAGAAGAAATAACCCGAAGTTAGTATCAGATCCATTCTACGGTACCTGCATCAAATATTTCTTCTTTACCATGCTGCTTTGTAACAAGTTGGCCTTGTTCGTTTACACCTGTTATCACGGTGGTAAATGTTTTATCTCCTTTTTTTAAATGTACCACTTCGCCCCTTTTGTATAAATGTGTATGATAGGCTTCTGCAATCACCGATGTGTTATTTAAAAGCTGTTTAAAGTAAATATCAATATTTGTACATAATTCTTTGGCCAAAGATGTAGTATGAAACTCTTTACCTGTTATTTGTTTTAGCGATACTGCTTTATATTGAAATGCACCAAAATCGGTTTGGTTAATATTAAGCCCGATACCCACTATTGCATATTTCCAGGCAGTTCCCTGTATCACATTTTCTATTAAGATGCCTCCTGCCTTTCTGTCACGCCAATAAATATCATTAGGCCACTTTATTTTGATATCTCCGCCTGCGTAATTGTTAAAAAAACTCTGCACCCCCAACGCTATTGCCATATTAAACACAAACAACTGCTGCAATTTTAAAGCAGCCGGCTCTATTATAATACTGATAGCGATGTTGCTGTCTTTCTGTGATATCCATGATTTTCCTCTTTGTCCTTTGCCCTTGGTTTGCTCGTGTGTAAATACGGCTGTACCATGTTGTGCCATCCCTTCAGGTATCAACGCCATGGCATAGTTGTTGGTGCTGTCAACGGTGTGTAGTTCTATAAAAGGAGTACCTATAGCATTTAAAAGAAGTGGCAATTAATTAGTAATTTTGATACAAAGAAAACGTAACTTATTAATAACCATTACTCCCTTCTTTTTACTATACTAAATAAATTTATCAAACTAAAATAGTTTTAATATTTGGAACCATTAGAAGCACTGGCAAAAAGAAAAAGGAAGAGCACTACACGCTTGACCCGGAATTCTAAAATTTTAAAAACCATTCTAAAAGCCATACAGGAAAAAAAAGGCGAAAACATTGTTTCGCTTGATCTTAGAAAAATACCGGAAGCCGTTGCAGATTTCTTTGTGATCTGCGAAGCTACCAACCAGCCTCAGATAAGAGCTATTTCGCAAGCTATAGAAGAACAGGTAAAAGATAACTGCGGCGAAGTACCTTATCATCATGAGGGCAAACAAGCCCTGCAATGGGTATTGATAGACTATATCAACGTTGTAGTGCATATTATGATGCCCGAAAACAGAAAGTTTTATAAACTGGAAGAAATGTGGAGCGACGCATTATTGGAAGAACATAATGCTTAGTTGTTTGTTTTGTTAAATATCACATTACTTGCCTATATTCCATTAAAAATTAGCTTTATTTAGCACAAATTCATTTCATTACATTAAGATGCCACAAGAATCATATAATCAGGATAACAAATCAAAATTGCCCAGGTTTACTAACCGTTCCAGCAATGGCGATGACAACAATACACCACGCAAGGGACCGCGTTTCAGCATTTACTGGATCTATGCTATCATCTTCGCTATTTTAATTGGTTTCCAATTTTTTGGCCCGTTTTCGCCCAATATGGCCAAAACCAACTCTAACGACTTCAAGAGGATGATAGCCAACGGAGATGTTGATAATTATGTTATAGTTGACAACCGCGACCTTGTAAAAGTTTATCTTAAGCCCGATAGTATCTATAAATACGAAAAAGTATTAGGAAACTCTAATTCCGGAAAGGTAAACAAAGAAGGTCCGCAGTTGTACTTTCAAATAACCGGCGGCGATGCATTTATAAAGGATATGAACGATTTTTATAACAAATATCCTAATGTAAGGCAAGCCTCTTATGATGTAACAAAAGAAAGCGACTGGTTTAGCCCGTTACTAAGTACCGTATTGCCGATATTGGTATTGATAGGAATCTGGATATTGCTGATGCGGAAAATGGGTGGCGGCGCAGCTGGCGGCGGTGGCCCAGGCGGTATTTTTAATATTGGTAAATCCAAAGCCACGTTGTTTGATAAAGGCACCCGTGTAAACATTACGTTTGCCGATGTAGCAGGCCTCGATGAAGCGAAGGTGGAGGTAATGGAGATTGTAGACTTCCTTAAGAATCCTAAAAAATATACATCGCTTGGCGGTAAAATTCCAAAAGGAGCTTTACTGGTAGGTCCTCCGGGCACCGGCAAAACCTTGCTGGCCAAAGCAATGGCCGGCGAAGCCCAGGTTCCTTTCTTCTCTATGTCGGGCTCCGACTTTGTAGAATTGTTTGTAGGTGTGGGTGCCAGCCGAGTACGCGACCTGTTTAAGCAGGCCCGCGAAAAAGCGCCTTGTGTTATATTTATTGACGAAATAGATGCTATTGGCCGTGCCCGTGGTAAGAATATGATGATGAGCAACGACGAGCGGGAAAGCACGTTGAACCAGCTTTTGGTAGAAATGGATGGCTTTGGTACTGATACAGGTATCATTATATTGGCAGCCACTAACCGTCCGGATGTATTAGACACTGCCTTATTGCGCCCTGGACGTTTTGACAGGCAAATTGAAATTGACAAACCAGATTTAAAAGGCAGGGAAGCAATTTTTAAAGTGCACCTGAAACCTATTAAAATTTCCGAAAAACTGGATATCCATAAAATAGCGGAACAAACACCGGGCTTTGCCGGTGCCGATATAGCTAATGTATGTAACGAAGCCGCTTTGATAGCCGCACGTAAAGGAAAGACCGCCGTAGATATGGAAGATTTTCAGGATGCGGTTGACCGGGTAATTGGTGGATTGGAAAAGAAAAATAAGATTATATCGCCTGAAGAAAAACGCATTATTGCCTACCACGAAGCAGGACATGCTATCTGTGGCTGGTTTTTAGAACATGCCTATCCCTTACTGAAAGTTACTATTGTGCCCCGCGGTACAGCAGCGCTGGGGTATGCACAATATACGCCCAAAGAGCAATACCTGTATAATACAGATCAATTGAATGACCAGATCTGTATGACATTGGGCGGTCGTGCCAGCGAAAGCATTTTCTTTAATAAAATTTCTACCGGTGCGCAAAACGACTTACAGCAAATTACCCGTATGGCATATGCTATGGTAAGTGTATATGGCATGAACGAAAAAGTGGGTAATGTAAGCTTTTACGATCCGCAGCAGGATCAGTCATTTACGAAGCCTTACTCCGAAGAAACATCGAAAATGATAGATGAAGAAGTAAGGAAGCTGATAGA
>JAICHT010000103.1 GCA_025924755.1 Chitinophagaceae bacterium
AATTAACGGGCCGCCGGGATAAGGCAATCCCAATAACTTAGCCGATTTGTCAAACGCTTCTCCTGCCGCATCATCAATAGTTTCTCCAATTACCTCCATCTTGCTTTCACTTTCTGCTAATACAATTTGCGTATGGCCGCCACTAACCGTTAAACACAGAAAAGGAAATGCTGGTTTTGGATCTGCAATTAAATTGGCCAATACGTGCGCCTGCATATGGTGTACTGCTATGAGCGGCTTGTTTAACGCCAATGCAAGCGACTTTGCAAATTGAGACCCTACTAACAGCGAACCAATTAAGCCGGGCGCCTGAGTAAAGGCAATGGCGTCTAATTGATCTAACCGCGTGTTTGCTTGTTTCAGCGCTACATCTACCACCGGTACAATATTTTGCAAATGAGCACGGCTGGCCAGCTCCGGCACCACACCTCCGTATTTTTCATGCACTTTTTGATTGGCAATGAAATTCGATAATATCAAGCCATTAGTGCAAACAGCGGCGGATGTTTCATCGCAAGACGATTCTATAGCTAAAATAGTAGGCATATTGATTTTGCAAAAGTAGGCAAGCCGATAGGAAGACAGGCGGCATATAGCAAAATATTTAAGAGCTTCTGATAGCAATTACCGGGTTTAGTCGTGCTGCCTGCGATGCGGGCACAATACCCGCAATAATGCCAGCTACCAGGCAAATAACCAATGCGGTTAAAATGATACCTGCTGATAAAAAGATGGGAAAGTCGTATACGGCAGTTACTATTTTGGTTAATATAAATACTAAAAGCAAACCAATGATACCGCCAAGAATGCATAAAAAAGCCGACTCCACTAAAAATTCGGTAAGGATTACGCCGCTTTTAGCGCCAATGGCTTTTTTTAAACCAATCTGGCTGGTTCTTTCTTTAACCGTTACAAACATGATATTGGCTACACCAAAAATGCCCACGATAAAGGACAGGATACCGATAGACCAGCCGCCAATATTAATGCTTACAAAAGCCTGCCCTAATGAGTCGCTTAATTCATTAATATCATTTAAGCTAAAATTATCTTCTTGTGTAGGACTCAGTTTTCTTATGCCCCGCATCGCTGAATTTAAATCATCCTTCAGCACTTTGGTGTCCATATCGTCCTGGCCATGCACTAATATGCTGGGGTTGGCCTGGTGTTCATCCATAATATTCCGTGCGTAATTATAAGTCATGATTACGCTCTGATCAAAATCCCATCCGCCAATTAACTGGGCGCCTTGTTTTTTTATAACGCCGGCAACCGTATTTACCCGGCCATGAATTTTTATGGTTTTATCAACAGCTCTTTCCGCATCTCCAAATAATTTAGCAGCTACTTCATTGCCAATTACCACAGCATTCGAGCCGCTTTTGAACTCGGCCTGCGACATAAAACGGCCATATTGAATTTCCAGGGTTTGCACATTGGTAAAATCTTCCGTAACGCCATATATGTTTATACCCGATAGCACATTATCTTCTGCTTCCACATCTGCCGAACTTCTTATCTGAAAGGCAACGTACTTGGCCGTAGTGGTACGTTGTTTAATTTCAGCTACTTCGTCGTATTTGGGTTCCGGTCTGTTTACATACTTCCACCACGGGTAGTCGGGGCCGCCACCATAGTTCCATTTGTCGATATAAATAGTGTTGTTGCCCATTGATTTTATTTCAGTCTGTATATTATGCTGCAGGCTGCTTACTGTAGCCAATACGCCTATTATGCAAAAAATACCAATGGTGACACCAAATAGCGACAAAAAGGTACGCAGCTTATTTTTTAAAAGTTCCTGCATGGCCATTTTAAAACTGCTGGAAATAATTTCTATAGTGCGGCGCATACACAAATTTAATTCAAAATTTTCCTTTATTTATTGATTTAAAAACAAGAAGTTAAGGTGTATAGGTTCTGGAATAATAAGACATTCTTATTGCAACATTTTATTAATTTCGTCCTTTTGCTTGTAAGTAATAATATGCTATGGCTCAAATTTTAATATTGGATGATGATCCGGATGTGCGGACAGTAACAGGTGTTTTTTTTAAGAAGCAAGGATATAAGGTGGATGTGGCCTCGCATATAGAAGAAGCCGCTGAAAAGATAAAATTACAGCAGCCTGATATTGTGCTATTGGATGTATTGCTTTCCGGTGCTGATGGCCGCAATTTTTGTCAGCAACTAAAAAAGGACGAGCAAACTAAAAGTATACGGGTCATTATGTTTTCGGCCCATCCCGGCGCTGCAGAAAGCATTGAAGAATATGGCGCCGATGATTTCATACAAAAGCCATTTGAGCTGACCCTCATGCTGGACAGGATCAACAGCCAAATGAAACAACTAAAAAAATAATGTAAAATTAATTAGAGCTTCTTTCATCCCCGTTGCGACCATTGTCATTAGTTGCCGGGCGCAACTTTACATGACCATTTGTATAGGGCTTGCGCACTTGTTCATAGTTCATTCCTTCAAAGCCCTGTGGTGGCTGATTATTGGCAGTTCTTTCATTGGGGTTACTGCCATAATCTTCGTATTCCTCTCTCACATTATGCGGTTCCACATTCCAATTTTCCACCATTACCTAATATTTGATTCGTGTAAATTAATAAAAAATGATACCAAAAATAATAAGCGGAAATTATATACAATCATCATTACCCGGTAAAATTTTGCCTGATTGTACCTTTTATCTGTTTAAGTAGAGGTGTTATTTCCACAATTCAACCTTAAACAAAAATCTCTATTACTCCATAAATACTTTTCCGGTTTATTGAGGTAGTTTCTACGTGCATATTGTTAACTTCTATTAACAAACTGCACTTTAAATATACCTGAAATCCAATTTCAATCTTTTGTTAACGTACTGCTTCGTACTTTTGCAGCCGCAAAATATTTTACTATACACTTAGAAAAAAGATCATTGATACTTTATAAAACCGTATAAAGGTTCAATGGATTCAACAATGAAATATCAGAACGAAATAAAGAAAAGAAGAACATTCGCTATCATATCCCATCCGGATGCCGGCAAAACCACACTTACTGAAAAGTTTTTGTTATTTGGTGGCGCTATACAGGTAGCTGGTGCGGTAAAAAGTAATAAGATAAAGAAGCACGCAACCTCCGACTTTATGGAAATTGAGCGCCAGCGTGGAATATCTGTTGCTACCTCTGTCATGAGTTTTGAGTATGAGAATACACTCATTAACTTGTTAGATACACCTGGCCACAAAGATTTTGCAGAAGATACTTTTAGAACTTTGACGGCAGTAGACAGTGTCATATTAGTGGTAGATAGTGTAAATGGGGTAGAAGAACAGACCCGCCGGTTAATGCAGGTATGCCGGATGCGGAAAACTCCGGTAATTGTTTTTATTAACAAATTGGATCGTGATGGAAAAAACCGCTTTGATTTGTTAGAGGAAATTGAAAAAGAATTATCTATTTCTTTACACCCGATGACATGGCCCATTAACAGTGGTAAAGATTTTAAAGGCGTCTATAATTTACACGATAAAAGCATCCGTTTGTTTACCCCTAATACGAAGGCTGCAGATGATGATACCATTTCCATCACCAACTTATCATCACCCGTTTTAAATGAAAAATTGGGTGAAAAAGACGCGGATATTTTGCGTGAAGATGTAGAATTAATTGATGGCGTTTATGGTGAGTTGAAGGTTGAAAATTATTTGAGCGGCGATATAGCGCCGGTATTCTTCGGGTCAGCTATTAACAACTTTGGCGTAAAAGAAATGCTGGATACGTTTATACGCATTGCACCAGTGCCACGTAGCCGCGAAACGAACAAACGATACCTGGCTGTGGATGAAGATAAGTTCAGCGGATTTGTTTTTAAAATTCATGCGAACCTGGATCCTAAACACCGGGACCGGATCGCATTTTTACGGGTGTGTTCGGGTAAGTTTGAACGCAATAAATACTTTCATCATGTGCGGTTGGATAAGGAGGTACGCTTCAGCAACCCATATTCTTTTTTAGCACGCGAAAAAAGCGTGGTGGAGGATGCATATCCCGGCGATGTGGTGGGTTTGTTTGATACCGGCAATTTTAAAATTGGAGATACCCTCACAGAAGGAGAAGACCTTTTCTTTACCGGCATTCCTTCTTTCTCACCCGAAATTTTTAAAGAAGTGGTGAATAAAGACCCGATGAAAACAAAGCAATTGGAGAAGGGCTTGTTGCAACTAACCGATGAAGGCGTAGCGCAATTGTTTACACAATTTGGTGGCAATAAAAAGATAATAGGATGCGTAGGAGAGCTGCAGTTTGAAGTGATTCAGTACCGCCTGCTGCACGAATATGGCGCTTCGGTTCAGTTTAACACATTGCCATTTTATAAAGCTTGCTGGATTACTAGTAAAGATCCGCAAAAATTGCAGGAGTTTACCCGTTTTAAACAAGCCAATATTGCGCAGGATAAAGACGGACATTTAGTGTACTTAGCGCAAAGTGAATGGTTTTTAAATACTGAAAGAACTAATAACCCGGATATTGAATTTCATTTTACCAGCGAAATACACAAATAGCATATCTGGTATTGGATATCATTTAAAGTGAGCACGCATTTTGTAGGTTCGCTTATATAGATAATCACCCGTTCACTTCATTCGATACATTTGATAATCGAATGATTATTTGATTTTAATATCCATAACAATATGATATTAGCATTATTACTTGTAATCATTGCGGCAGGTTACTTTTATAGTACTAAAAAAAGCAAGCCCTGATCAATCCCATTCTTACTGCCATTTTTCTCACCAGCTATTTTAAATTGTAAGGATTATGCTGTAAATTCATATGGTAATCTTTCATTTAAAATACTTTGTATGTGTCAGCAACATCGCCCAATACAATGCATTGTTCCTCCTTATATACTTTCTAAACTCATTACATCAAACGAAGACAATGCCAGCCAGGTTAAAAAAGATGTTGCTAATCTTATATTAGATGAGCAGATCAGAAGCCGGCGCAGGGTTTTTTCGCATTTAAAAGATGAAACACGCCAGGCTGCTGGCTTGACTACCTTAAAAAAAACTTCAAAAAAAATTGCTGTTAACCGTGAAGTTTATACAGCAAATAGTAAGGAAGTAGAACCTGGAACCCTGGTGCGAAAAGAAGGGCAGGCAGCTGTAAAAGATAAAGATGTAAACAATGTGTATGATGGTGGCGGGTTTACGTGGGATTTTTATTATTCTTTATTCGGTAGAAACTCTATTGATAATAAGGGTTTGAAGATTGTGCAAACCGTACACTATGGAAAAAAGTACGACAATGCTTTTTGGGATGGGCAGCAAATGATTTTTGGGGATGGTGATGGAAAAATATTTGGTTCGTTTACTGAAGATATTGATATCATTGGCCACGAACTGACGCATGGAGTAGTGCAATATGAATGCAATTTGGCATATAAAGATCAAAGCGGCGCCTTAAACGAATCATTAGCTGATGTATTTGGGAGCATGATTAAACAAAGAGTTTTAAATCAGGAGGTAACCAAAGCAGACTGGCTGATAGGAGAAAAGGTATTATTAGGTGCAAAGTATGCGTTGCGTTCTTTAAAAGCACCGGGAACCGCTTATAAAAACCATCCACAATTAGGTACGGACCCGCAACCCGCAACTATGGCCGGATATACGGATGACCCTACTGATAACGGTGGTGTTCATTTAAATTCAGGAATTCCCAACCATGCCTTTTACCTGGCTGCATTTAATATAGGCGGTTATGCGTGGGAGAAAGCCGGTAAAGTTTGGTATGCCGCGCTGTGCGATAATAAGCTGGTAAAGAAAAGCGCAACTTTTGCTGATTTTAAGAATGCCACGATAACTTATGCCGGAAAGCTTTTTAAAACGGATAAATCTGTTGAAAAAGCTGTGTCAGATGCGTGGACGGCGGTAGGTGTTTAAGTTTATACAATATGACTTTAAAATTGATACAGGCTGGTGGTTTCACCGGTAAGTCTAAAGTGTCAGAAGAAAACCTGGAAAACTATGGAGAAGGCTTAAAAAACCAGGTTGAAAATTTATTTGCACAGCCGTCAGCAAATGCAGCCCCCGATAACTCACCAGCACGGGATAAAGAAAAGTTGTATTTACAATACAATGAAAAACTTATACCGGTAAATGAATCTCATCTTAATAGCGATCTTAAGAACCTTATTAACAAAATGAAAGAAAACCTGCACTATGAAAAATAAATTTAGTGTTTATCTAAACCTGATATGAAATCAATAAGAAAGATTATCGTGCAGGCCTGCGTAATAAGTATTCATCTAAACATAAGGGGGTTTGTCGCCATATTCTAATGGTTCCGTCGTCGTTGTATTGGTAATTATAATCTCCATTTAATAGCAGGCTTTTATCGGCATCATTGTGATTGACAGTACCTTTAAAGCTGATGATATTGGCTATTTGTTTGAACGAACCCTGGCCAATTGCGGGATATTGGGCTGCCGAACTTTGACCAATAAAGGTATTGCCATTGAAATGGATGGAAACTCGAGCCGTATCTTGCCCGCTACGATGAAAATAACCGATATATGTACCATCCAGTTCCAGTACATCTGCATTTACCTGGGTACAACTTATGAGAATAATTGCTAAGCCTAGGCAAGCTATTAGTTTTTTCATAGCTTTCGGTTTGCCCAACCTTAGGCAAATAGTATGCTAAAAAATTTTACTATCAATACTCGGGTTGCATACCCGTATAATTATGGGGGGTAATTGCCTTTAATTCTTTCTTTAAAGCCGCCTTTATACTAAGGGAATCTACGAACTGATGGATCATGGCTTTGTCGATTTTGGCTTTGCCACGGGTAAGTTCTTTTAGCGCTTCATAGGGATTTGGATATTGTTCCCGTCGCAAAATGGTTTGTATGGCTTCGGCTACTACGGCCCAATTGGCATCTAAATCATCGCTGATTTTTTCCTTGTTCAGCACCAATTTGTTCAATCCCTTTTCAATAGATTTAAATGCAATAATTGTATGAGCAAGAGGAACACCTAAATTGCGCAAAACGGTGGAGTCGGTTAAATCACGTTGCAAACGCGAAACCGGCAATTTGGCCGATAAGTGTTCCCACAAAGCGTTCGCTATACCAAGGTTTCCCTCTGCATTTTCAAAATCGATCGGGTTTACTTTATGCGGCATTGCCGAAGAACCCACTTCACCTTCCTTTATTTTTTGTTTAAAATAATCCATGGAAATATAGGTCCACACATCCCGGCAAAAATCAATTAAAATAGTATTGATACGTTTCATAGCATCGAAGTGTGCTGCCAGGTGATCATAATGTTCAATTTGGGTGGTAAACTGCATTCGTTCCAGCCCAAGTATTTCATTCACAAAATCATTGGCCAGTTGTATCCAATCGGTATCGGGGTAGGCTATTACATGTGCATTGAAATTGCCGGTAGCGCCACCAAATTTAGCACTGAATGGAATGTATAAAAACTGTTCGATGCCATTTTCAATTCGCTCGGTAAACACCATTATTTCCTTGCCCAATAGAGTAGGGCTGGCAGGTTGTCCGTGCGTCCGGGCCAGCATTGGAATATTTTTCCATTCGCCGGCTAATAACTTTAACTGTGTATTTAAATTGAGTAAGAAAGGCAGGTATTCATATTCCACTGCATGCTTCCATAATAGTGGTATGGCAGTATTATTGATATCCTGGGATGTTAAGCCAAAATGCACCCACTCTTTTGCAGCAGTCTCGCCGACTCTTTCCAGGCTGGCTTTTATAAAATATTCCACCGCTTTCACGTCGTGGTTAGTGGTAGCTTCCAGGCGCTTAATTTCTGTAGCATCCTCAGTGCTGAATTCATCTTTTAGCTTATTCAATTGCTTTACTGCATTGCCGGAAAGTGTAAAAAATTTTTTTTCAGAAAGAAGAAAAAGGTATTCTACTTCCACTAGCACACGATATTTTATCAGCGCATATTCAGAGAAATATTCATCCAAATGCTGCACTTGTTTACGATAGCGGCCATCGATAGCGGATATAGCGGTAAGCGGGTTGAGTTCCATATTATTAAAGAGGATAGGAGCCTATCTTTGCGACCAAAAATAATTCATTTGAATAAGATTCGAGTAGCAGCGGTAAGTTATAATAACACAAAGCCTTTATTATACGGTATAAAACATCATCCTATATTAAAACAAATAGATTTAATTGAAGATTATCCTTCGAAGATTGCACAAATGCTGATTGAAGATCAGGTGGATATTGGCCTGATTCCCGTGGCTGCCATACCTATGTTGAAACAGTCTTTTTTAGTTACTGATTATTGTATTGGAAGTATAGGTGCAGTGGCTTCTGTTTGCATATTCAGCGAACAGCCTATGGAAAAAATTGAAAACGTTTATTTAGATTATCAATCCCGCACCTCGGTAAATCTTGCCAGGATACTGCTTCGGGAGTATTGGAAAAAAGAGGTTATGTTTATAGATGCCACCGGGGAAGACTACAGGGGTAAAATAAATGGCTCTACAGCAGGTGTAGTAATAGGTGACAGGGCTTTGGAACAACGATTGATTTCGCCTTATATATACGACCTTGGCGAAGCATGGATGCAATATACCGGCTTGCCTTTTGTATTTGCCGGGTGGATCGCCAATAAACCGTTGCCGGAAGATTTTATAAATCAATTCAATGAGGCTAATGCCTTAGGCTTGCAGCATTTGGACGACGTAGTAGCTGAAAATCCATGTCCGGTTTTTGATTTAAAGAAATATTATACAGAGTATATCAGTTATAAACTCACGGAAGAGAAAAGAAAGGGACTGCGGTTGTTTTTAGAAAAGTTGAGGAAAGATTAGTATTATTAAATAATCTTAAATATATTGGCATTGTCTCTTAACCAATATAACTGTAGTCCTTATGAGAACTTGCTTTTTAATAAGCATTATCTTCTTTTGTTTACTATTTAAAACCTCAGCTCAAAATAGAGCAGCTTTACTAAGTGCTTTTGGTCAATATTATACTTGCGGAAAAATAGATGTTTCTGGTACGAAACTTACCATTGAAGCTTTAATAAAATTAAGCGGATCGGGTATTTACGACAGAGGCAACCCTACTTATGATGACATCGTTTCAAAGCACAATAACCCTAGTGATGTAAACTATTTGCTAAGACCCGATCATTGTGAAATTACAACCTCTAATGGTTATTATGCTACTAAATCTGGCTACCAGGCTTTTTCAAGGGATTCTTATTATCATGTAGCTATGACATATGACGGCGCTTTGCTGAAATTTTATGTAAATGGTTGTTTATACGATGAGGTAAACGCTACGGGAAACTTATTTATTAATAATTACTTAACTACAATCGGACAGCTAGCGGCTTCACCCACAACAACAGGGTATGAACAGTGTTATGGTTATATTGATGAAGTAAGAATATGGTCAGTAGTAAGATCGGAGAATGATATTAAGTTTAATATGCTTGATTTACCCAACCCAACTACACAAACAGGCTTATTGGCTTATTATAAATTTGAAGGGAATGCAAAAAATGTTCAGGGCAATAATGCCTATGATGCCGTACCAATTAACGGACCAACATTACAACCACAGGCTGGTTTTGCAGCCGTAAAGCCGTTTTCATCTTCTACTTCATTTCAACAACCGGGCTGTAATGGGGGTGATGGCAGAATTGTAATAAACGCAATCGGTGGTAAAAGGCCGTATCACTACTCGTTGGATGGTATAAATTTTCGTGACTCATATACTTACGATGCATTAGGAGCAGGAAAATATACTGTTTATGTAAAAACTGACGGCATTGGATGTTCCAAAATGGAAGAGGTAACTCTTATTAATAATACTCTAAAAACGAATGTTGATGTAAATAATATTAAGTGTTTTGGAGGCTCGGATGGAAAGATTAAATTAACAGGACCTGACAACAGGATTACTTATGAATACAACTTCAATAAAAGCGGATTTCAAGCCAATAATTCTTTTGAAAATTTAAAGTCAGGTATTTACTCTATAAGTATAAAAAATAATAATGGTTGTGTAAAAGATACTTCAATTACTCTTACTCAACCTGCCGCCCTAAAAGTAGACGCGCTTATAAAGCCGGATACTTGTTTAAATAAAAAGGGCGCTATAAACTTGTTGGTAAGCGGTGGTACAAAACCCTATATTTATGAGTGGAAAGAAGGAGCAAATCAACCATCTATAATGAATTTAGCACCTGGTAATTATTCAGTTAATATTTCAGATAAATACGGTTGCTCTCTTACAAAAGAATTTCCAGTTGAAAATTATACTCCAAGGTTTGTTGTCGGTGTGAGTCCCGAAATAAAAACAATTTGTTCCGGAGATACTGTACTACTCAAAGCGTCGGGCGGTAATGCCTATATATGGTCAGCAAATAATAGTATGCTAAATTCTTTAACCGCAACAAACATTGTATTCCCAACAGTTACCACTCATTATAAAGTGCTGATAAAAAATGAAGTCTGTAATATGGTTGATTCAGCGTTTTCTACAATAAGACGCTGAAGGACGCGTCGGGCGACAATGGCCATCGAGTGAAGCTCGGGTGATGCCTAACGCCCCAGCTAAGCTGCGAGCCTTCCAGGGGCAATACCAAAAGACTAAATCGAGAAGATGGCGGGCGGCATCCTGCCGAGGTGCGGAACTCGTCAGCTTCAGCGTTCGTTAGGCAGTCGCCGGGCAACGATATGGAATCAGATCGATCTGTGAATGCCAGATGAGAGGTCTGTTATTGACGACTAGATCGCCGCCGTATGTAACCTGACCTGTCCATCTGGCTGTCCCTTGCCGCCGCAGCGTCAGAATTGTGGTTGGCACGCTCCAGAAATCAAATCGAAGGGTATCA
>JAICHT010000104.1 GCA_025924755.1 Chitinophagaceae bacterium
GATGCAATAGAAGTGAATATACTATCTGTAGGCGACCCAAAGAAGCTTAGCCAAGAAAAATACAATCAGCCTGTGCGCCTATTTAACATAATATAAATTATAAGAAAAACGTTTCATAATACTTTGTGTGGCGTGTTGGCCGCCTTTAAATATTAAGCCCAGTATTATAGCACTAAGCACATTGATTAAGTATTGAAACTATTTAAGCGGCAGGCTGCCGAGATGGTTGCGGCTCCGGATTTACTTTTGCCTGCATCACTTCGTCTATTGGCTTTTTGGGTCGGTAGAATTCTTTAAATATCAAACGCAGGTTCTGATCGTACGTAAAATAATTATAGATCCAGTTCAAAAAAATAAATAACCGGTTCTTAACGCCTAATATTAAAAATAAATGCACTGCCATCCACATTAACCAGGCAAGGAAACCATTAAAATGCATTTTAGGCTTTGGCAGATCCACAACGGCTTTATTACGGCCAACAGTAGCCATGGAGCCTTTATTGTTATATTCAAATTCAATCAATGAAGTAGACTTGCTTTCTATGCGTCTTAAGTTGTCTTGAAGTACATCTGCCTGCTGTATGGCTACAGACGCCACCTGTGGATGCCCGTGTGGCCATTCCGGCGTCTCCATATAAGCAAGGTCGCCCAGTACATAAACATTGGTAGAACCTTCCATTAAATTGTGACGGTCTACTTTTATGCGGTTGCCTTTTACAATAAGACTTTTGTCAATGCCTTCCGGAACGTTTCCTTTAATACCGGCAGCCCATATTACCGTATTGGCAGCAATGGTAGATCCGTCAGCCAGCGTAACATCTTTACCATCATAGTCTTTTACTACCGATTTTGTCATGATGGTGACGCCCATATCTTTTAAATACCGGCAAGAGTCTTCTGCAGACTTTTCGCTCATATTACCCAGCGTTTTATCACTACCTTCTACGAGGTAAATTTTCATTTTTGAGAAATCAAGTTCCGGGTAATCCTTGGGTAATACATAGGTCTTCATCTCACACAATGCGCCTGCTAATTCCACGCCGGTAGGCCCTCCACCTACAATCACTACGTTTAATAAGCGCTCCAATTCTGATGGATTTTTTTCCAGTAACGCATCTTCAAAATTCTGTAAAAAGCGATGGCGCAGCTGCAACGCTTCCACCGTAGACTTCATTGGGAAAGCATTGGTAATAATGTTCTGATTCCCAAAAAAATTGGTATCTGCACCCGTGGCCAATACCAGTATATCATAAGGTACCTCTTCTGAATCGGTTATAATTTTGTTCAACTCCGGTACTACCCGCTTTACGGTTTCCATGCGAATATGCACGTTTTTGCTTTTTTGAAAAGCTTTACGCAATGGAAACGAAATATTGCTGGCATCTAATGCCGATGTAGCTACTTGGTAAAAAAGAGGTTGAAACTGGTGATAGTTGAACCGGTCAATAAGTTCTACTTCAAAGCCTGCCCGATTGTTTAATTTACGGGCCAGCTTTAAACCGGCGAAACCAGCACCCACTATAACTATTTTCATATACCTATACCTTTAAAATTCGTGTTTATTGCAAACATTAATACAATAATCGAACCTTGATTGTGTTGGGTACTTCTTTCAATAACATAGTGGCCTGCTTCGATAATTGCTTATCCACATCTACTACCACATATCCAATAGTATCGTTTGTTTTCAGGTATTGCCCTACTATATTAATATTGTGACTAGAAAGCTGTCCGTTAATTTGCGATAAAACACCTGGTACGTTCTTATGTATATGTAAGATGCGATGCGCACCGGCGTGCGGTGGTAACGACAAAGCCGGTATCGTATGCGAGCCTAATGAAACTCCTTTTTCAAGATATACCAGGAGTTTGGCACTTACATCTTCACCAATGTTCTGCTGCGCCTCCTGTGTAGAGCCGCCAATATGTGGCGTTAATAGTACGTTGGGTAAGTTTTGCAAAGGTGTAGTAAAAACATCGCCGTTCTTTTCCGGCTCTTGTGGAAAAACGTCAATAGCGGCACCGCTAAGGGCTCCTGCCTTTAGAGCCTGGGCCAGTGCCGGAATATCTACCACTTCTCCCCTTGCATAATTAATGAGAATGGAGCCTTTTTTAAAAAAAGACAAAATTTCCTCGCTGATTAAGTTTTTGGTCTGATCCGTTTCCGGTACATGAAGCGTCACCACATCTGCCTGACCAACCAGTTCTTTTAAAGATCGTACATCTGAAGCGTTTCCTAATGGAAGTTTGGTTTCCACATCATAAAATATAACCTTCATGCCTAATGCTTCAGCTAATACGCTTACCTGTGAACCAATATTTCCGTAGCCGATAATTCCTAATGTTTTGCCTCTCAGCTCAAAACTGCCGCTGGCATCTTTTAGCCATATGCCTTTATGAGCCGAAATGTTTTTATCAGGTATGCGGCGTATCAGCATAATGGCTGCAGCTATTACCAGTTCCGCTACAGAACGGGTATTGGAATAAGGTGCATTAAAAACCGCGACTCCTTCATTTGTAGCCATTTCCAGGTTTACCTGGTTCACGCCTATACAAAAGCAACCGATCGCCTGAAGCTTTTTTGCCTGTTTTAACACTCCGGCGGTAACCTTGGTTTTTGACCGGATACCTAATAAGTGTACATCTTTAATCGCCTCCATCAACTCCGCCTCTGATAAGGCTTTCGTTAACCTTTCTACTTGCGTATACCCTTGTTTTAAAAAAGTATTAACGGCCAGCTGGCTGATGTTTTCAAGTAGTAAAACTTTAATTTTTTCTTTTGGATAACTGGTAAGTGCCTCCATACCGCAAATATGCGCAATAAATTAAAGCACCTAATAAAATGTTTTTGTGCATTTATTAAATTAGTTTTTACTTACTTGCACTTTTTTTGGCCTTTTAACCAAATTGTAAAACCTGTCACTTGAAAAACTACATCCTGAATTCTTTTTTACTTCTGATCCTTACCGGTTGTTTTTCGAAAGATAAAAATCCGCCTGTAGCCAAACACCATACAGTTACGGTACCGGCTTCGGTATTACCACCCTTAAGTGAAGCGGAAAAAATAAAGTACCATAATATTGTTGAGAACTACCTGAATCATAGTTTACTGCGTACCAATTTTAATGGAGGCATATTAATAGCTAAGAATGGCACCATTGTATACGAACGATATGTAGGGTTTAAAGATTTACGGAAAAAAGACTCACTTACCGCACAAACGCCATTGCAAATAGCTTCTACCAGCAAAACGCTTACTTCTGCTGCAGTGCTGCAACTTGTACAAGAAGGAAGGCTTAAACTCACCGACACCCTGGGAAAATTTTTCCCGGGCTTTCCATATGCGGGTATTACCGTAAAGTTATTATTAGACCATCGCAGCGGCTTGCCCAATTACATCTACTATATGGATTTAATGGGCTGGGATAAGCATAAAATGGCTACCAACCAGGACGTGATAAATACTTTAATAAATTGGCATCCGCCTATTATGGCGCATCCTGACAAGCGTTTTTACTATTGTAATTCCAATTTTGTTTTGCTGGCTTCTATTGTGGAAAAAGTATCCGGTATATCATTTCCCGAGTATATGAAAAAGAATATTTTCGAACCGCTGGGCATGAAGGATACCTATATCCGTACGCAATCACAAGCCGATTCATTGCGGTCTGCAAACTCTTATAAAGCTAATGGCGGTATATGGCCGCTCGATTTTACCGATGGGCCTTATGGGGATAAAAACGTATATTCAACACCAAGAGATCTATTGAAGTGGGATCAATCGTTGTACAACCATACGCTGTTAAATGAACAAACGCTAGATTCTGCCTTTACTCCTTTCAGTAACGAAAAACCGTCCATGCATAATTATGGTTTGGGCTGGCGGTTGTTATATTTTCCTAATGGCAAGAGAGTGATCTATCATAATGGCCACTGGCATGGTTTTAATTCCGCATTTGACCGTTTGACCGATGAAAAAGTAACAATCATTATATTAGGAAACCGGTTTGATAAAAACATTTACCTGGCATCCAGAAAAATGTATGATCTGTTTGGCAATTACGATTCTAATAGCGAACCGGAAGGTGTGGAGTAATTTTAGGCTCCAAACAACAAATTGCTATGAATATATATGATGCCGACCAGGTAAAAGCGTGGGATGCTTATACCATTAAGCACGAACCAATTACTTCTCTTGATTTGATGGAACGTGCTGCAAATAAGTGTGTGGCGTGGATCTTATCAAGAAAATGGCAGGAAATACCTTTTAAAATTTTTTGTGGCAAAGGAAATAATGGTGGTGATGGTTTAGCAATAGCGCGGATGCTATTAGAACAAGGCTACGAGGTAACGGTTTACATACTGGAATTTGGCAAGTTGGGAAGTGATGATTTCCAGGCAAATCTGCAACGGCTGCATCAAACCCCCTGCCCTATTTATTTTATACAATCTACAGAAACTTTTCCCTACCTGGTGTCAAACGATATTGTAATTGATGCCCTATTTGGATTGGGTTTAAATAAACCACCGGATGGTCTTGCCGCGGATTTAATCCAGTATATTAATAATGCCAAAGCAACTGTTATTGCTATTGATTTGCCAAGTGGGCTGTTTTGCAGCCAGTCTTCCATAGAAAATAAAGTCATAAAGGCCACCTGGACGCTTACATTCCAGTGTTATAAACCGGCGCTGCTGGTAGCCGAAAATGCCGCTTTTTTTGGTGAGGTAATCGTATTGGATATCCTGTTGCATCCTGGCTTTTTACAAAATAATGCACCTTTTGCATTTTTAACTGATGAAGAATTCATTAAAAACATTTTTAAAAAGCGAAATGAATATGCTCATAAGGGCAATTACGGCCATGCATTAATTATTGCCGGCAGCTATGGTAAAATGGGTGCAGCCGTATTAGCTACGGCTTCTTGTTTAAAAACCGGTGCAGGACTGGTTACGGCATACATCCCAAAATGTGGTTACGATATCATGCAGACATCATTGCCGGAGGCAATGGTGCTAACCGATGATGAAGAACAAATGATAACACAAATTCCTTCCAATTTAGAAAAGAATTCCGTTATTGGAATTGGTCCGGGAATTGGAACTGATGAAAGCACCCAAAATGCGGTAATTCAATTAATAAATTCATTTTCCAAACCCATTGTGATTGATGCCGATGGGTTGAACTGCCTGTCTAAAAATCAGGTGCATATTAAAGACATTAAACCTCACTCTGTTTTAACACCACATCCAAAAGAATTCGATAGGCTTTTCGGAGATTTTAAAAACGATTTTGACCGTACGGACGCAGCTCGTAAAAAGGCTTTGGAATTAGGTTGTATTATAGTTTTGAAGGGACATCATACCGCAATAGCTTTACCTGATGGCAAATGCTATATTAATGCTACCGGAAACGCAGGTATGGCCAAGGGAGGCTCAGGCGACGTGCTCACAGGTATCATTACTTCGGTGCTTGCCCAAAATTATACACCAGCACATGCAGCCATATTGGGCGTATATCTACATGGCCTGGCGGGAGATTTTGCTGCAGAAGCTTTAAGTAAAGAAGCGATGATGGCCTCGGATATTGTCCGCAATTTATCGGCTGCCTTTTTAAAATTAAACAGGTGAGCCCAACAGTGTTGTTCTTTTGATAAACTAATACTGCCTTATATATTAACAATCTTTCCAGAAAGCTTTAAGCGTAAGTTTAGGCTGCGGATACAAATGATGCATCAACCCCTATCTTTGCCTGCATTAAAACCTTTTCTGCTATATGAATTCTTATGTGTACCTCGTCCCCGTTATGGGTCTGTTGGGTCTTTTGTTTACCTTTTGGAAGTTTGTTTGGGTAAGTAAACAAGATGCCGGCACTGACCGTATGAAAGAAATCAGCAATTATATTGCTGAAGGTGCTATGGCTTTTTTAAAAGCCGAATGGAAGATACTAGGCTACTTTGTAGTAATAGTAGCTTTGCTATTGGGTTTTATGGCTAGTCGTAATCCATCCTCGCACTGGTCAATTGCGATTGCTTTTATAATTGGTGCATTTTTTAGTGCTTTAGCAGGTTTTATTGGTATGCGCATAGCCACTAAAGCAAATGTACGTACGGCACATGCAGCCCGGACCAGTCTATCAAAAGCCTTAGAGGTATCTTTTACCGGCGGTTCTGTTATGGGTATGGGTGTTGCCGGGTTAGCCGTGTTGGGATTAAGTAGTCTTTTTATAGTACTTCGCCAGGTATTTGCTCCGGATGCTGCTGTAAATTCGGCTGAGATGCTTCGAACCATAGAAGTACTAACCGGTTTTTCATTGGGCGCTGAAAGCATTGCTCTTTTCGCCCGTGTAGGTGGAGGTATATATACTAAAGCTGCCGATGTAGGTGCTGACCTGGTAGGAAAAGTAGAAGCAGGAATACCGGAAGATGATCCTCGCAACCCTGCTACCATTGCAGATAATGTAGGTGATAATGTAGGAGACGTAGCCGGAATGGGTGCGGACTTATTTGGCTCTTACGTGGCTACTGTATTGGCTACTATAGTATTAGGACAGGAAACAATAGCTCATGGGGATGCATTTGGCGGGTTCTCTCCCATCCTTTTACCAATGCTGATTGCAGGCGTGGGTATCATTTTTTCAATAATTGCTACGTTTTTTGTTCGCATTTCAGATACGGCTGGCGTTAGTACGGCCGCTGTTCAGAAAGCATTGAATATGGGCAACTGGGGTTCAATAATCATCACAGGTATAGCCTCCTATTTTTTGGTAAACTGGCTTTTGCCCGATACGCTGACTTTAAGAGGACATGACTTTACTAAAAATGGGGTTTTTGGCGCTATTGCTGTTGGCCTTGTTGTCGGTACACTCATGAGTATTATCACAGAATACTATACGGCTATGGGCAAAAAACCGGTTATGTCTATTGTGCGGCAATCAGGTACTGGCCATGCTACCAACGTAATCGGCGGATTGGCAGTAGGCATGGAATCTACTTTTCTGCCTATCTTAGTTTTAGCAGGCGGCATTTACGGTTCTTATGCGTTTGCCGGTTTATACGGTGTAGCTATTGCAGCAGCCGGTATGATGGCTACCACTGCTATGCAGTTGGCAATTGATGCTTTTGGCCCTATTGCTGATAATGCCGGCGGTATTGCCGAAATGAGTGAATTGCCTAAGGAAGTTCGTGAAAAAACCGATACGCTTGATGCTGTTGGAAACACTACGGCAGCAACGGGTAAAGGTTTTGCTATTGCTTCTGCGGCCTTAACTGCCCTGGCTTTATTTGCGGCTTTCGTAGGTGTTGCCGGTATCGATGGCATCAATATTTACAAGGCAGATGTTTTGGCAAGCTTATTTGTGGGCGGTATGATACCATTTATTTTCTCCTCGCTGGCAATCAGGGCTGTAGGCGAAGCGGCTATGGCAATGGTAGAAGAAGTTCGTCGCCAATTTCGCACCATTCCAGGAATTATGGAAGGAACTGGCAAACCTGAATATGAAAAATGCGTGGCTATTTCTACAGAAGCATCGCTCAAAAAGATGATGTTACCGGGTGCCATTGCAATTTTATCTCCACTGATTTTAGGTTTTTTATTAGGTCCGGAAGCATTAGGTGGATTTTTAGCCGGCGCAACGGTGAGTGGCGTTTTAATGGGTATGTTTCAGAATAATGCAGGGGGCGCTTGGGATAATGCCAAGAAGAGCTTTGAAAAAGGAGTAGACATTAACGGCCAAAAATATTTCAAAGGCTCTGATCCACATAAAGCTTCAGTAACAGGTGATACTGTTGGAGATCCTTTTAAAGATACATCAGGTCCATCTATGAACATTTTAATTAAGCTGATGTCTATTGTATCCCTGGTTATTGCCCCAACTTTAGCAAGTGTATTTCATACGAGGCATACACCTGAAATTACAAGGGCAAAAACAGAGCAAGTACAGGCTGTGGGACTGTTAAAAACGGATATTAAAAAGTAAAGATATTATAGGATTTAAGTTTAATAAAAATGGCCTGCATCAAAAGCAGGCCATTTTTATTGTGGGATATGAAGGGAATTCATATTGAATAATGGAGGTTCCTTGATATTATTTGGTTATCATATCTTATTTTTTTAGTTCCTTACGTAGTTTATTAATTATAGATTCAAGGATCAACAAATCATCTACATCTTTAATGCTGAGTTTCACCTCCATCTCCGGGCCACTGATATTCCATTTATAATCTAAAGTACTTGATATCCCATTTGTGGTACTTAAGCTTTTGTCAGATGGTTTATCCAGAATAAAGGTATTTATATTCTTATTCAAAGGTTTTTCTGTTAATTCAAATTCATTTTTATCTAATTCAATATTAGCATTAAATCCAGAATTAGATAGAATTAGATTATTAGTGCTTGTTAATACTCCATTGCTTAGTAAGCCCAGCTTTTTTGCACCTTGCATAAAATTTTTTGCAATAATGGTGGCTTTGGTTTCTTCAACCTCCAGCTTCATTACCAGAATTTGATTAAGGTTATTAACTGTTAATTCCTTCCCTTCAAACTCCTCATATATTTTGCTGTATAGCACCGGATTTAAAAAGGAAGACAACATAAAAGCCGCACGGTTAGCATCATTATTCGAGAACTTTATCTTTTTGTACAAGTCTGATATGGCTAATATTTCTCCTTTACGAATGATTAGATCATGCTTTATTGAAGAGCTAATGAGCATTCCAAAGCCCCCACTCACCTTTTTTTTGAGCTTCTCTGCACAGCTTTTTATAGTGCAGCTTCCCCCTAAATCATTAACTGCATTTGCAAGAGCCATTACTTTGTCAAAGGATTCAACCGGGTATTCCGTTATTTTTGGCATAGCTACCTTAATTCAGATTTAAATTCTAATTTAATTCCTAATTCAACATTGAATTCATTATCACGAAAATAATGATATAAAAATAATCTATAATTTTCAGTTAATTCAATTTAGCTTGGAATATACAATAATAGAAATTTTATTCAGGAATAAGGCCCCTCTTACCATTATTATATCCACGGATTTAGAAATCAAATATTAATTCGTTTAGGGAGAAAATGTATAGTAGTTCTGAGGTCGTCTTTTTTAGCACTTTTATTTGCAAAAAGTTATAGGAGTTGCCCATAAATATTTTGAAATTGTTAAAAAGTAACTCTTAATGTAAAATTTTTGTACATTACGAAATACATCGTATATTCGATTTGAAATTGTATGATTATGGCATCTACAAAATACATAAAACCTACAGAAAGCGAATTAGAGATATTGCAATTTCTATGGATGAAAGGAATGGCTACTGTTCGGGAAGTGCACGAAAGCCTGGCTCAATCAAAAGACGTAGGTTATACTACTACCCTTAAACTCATGCAGATTATGCATGAAAAAGGGTTGGTACGCAGGGATGAATCAATGCGAACCCATGTTTACCAGCCTGCCGTTAATAAGGAAAAAACTCAAAGGCATTTATTGGGTAAGATGATCGAAAACCTGTTTGGCGGCTCTTCTACCCAATTAGTATTACAGGCTTTGGGGAATAATGATGGCAAAACAACCAAAGAAGAATTAGACCAGATTCAGGAATTACTGAACAATCTTAAAAACCAGTAATATGGCTTTATTTAGCCAATCGGCCTTTTTACAAGCTCTGGGTTGGGCTACTGTAAGTAGCTTATGGCAAATGGCGCTTCTATGGAGTGTGTACTTTTTAATAGCTCATTTTTTTAAGATATCGGCTCAGCGAAAGTACAGCATGGCGCTATCGGCCGTTTTCCTCGGTTTCGGATGGTTTGTATTTTCGTTTGTTAACCATTTGCTACATAAGCCGCTTGATATTCATGTTGCACCTGCTCTCTTCTTTTCTTTTGACTATTTAAATAACCTGTTTACTGCAGCCTCGGTCACTTACCTCTTATTATTAATAATCCCGACCTATCGCCTGTGGAAAAGCTGGAATTATATACGCATTTTAAAAAGGCAGCCTTTAATAAAGGCAGATCTAACATCCAGGCTTTTTGTAAAAAAGGTATCTACTTATCTGGGCATCAATAAGCCTATCAGCGTATATGTGTCGCAATTGGTAAACTCTCCGGTTACTATTGGGTATATCAAGCCTATTATATTATTGCCTTTTGCCGCGTTTAATAACTTATCTACTCAGCAGGTAGAGGCAGTTTTGCTGCATGAACTTTCACATATAAAAAGATATGATTACCTGGTAAATTTTTTAGTGACGGTTATTCATACTCTTCTTTATTTTAATCCGTTCATGAAGTTTTTCGTTGATATCATAGAAGCTGAGCGGGAAAATTGTTGTGATGAAATGGTGCTTCATTTTCAATATGATAAACTTAGCTATGCTTCTGCCTTACTGATCCTGGAAAAAAATTCATTGCAAACCCTAACGCTTGCAGCGGCTGGTAAAAAGCATTTATTGCATCGTATTGAGAAAATAATAGGTATAGATACAAAGCCTTCTCTCTTTCACACCAAACTGGCAGGTGTTTTAGCAGCCTTACTTTTTGGTATGATGATCAATGCAATGTTGATTGGCAAAAATCCGGTGCCAAATCCGGATCTATCCTTTGTTTCATTTGCCAACCCTTTTTATTTCTTTAATTCTGAATCAGAGATTACCCACCAACAGCAAGGAACAAAACACAAGACTCATGTAATGTTTCCTGCAGTTATCATACATAAATCTACAGCTGAAACCAGGGCCCTTACAATAACTACCCCTGAGAAATACAAACAAGTTGCTATTGCAAAATCTCCAGTCCCGATAGACGAGCCTAAACTGGTA
>JAICHT010000105.1 GCA_025924755.1 Chitinophagaceae bacterium
AGCGCTGCCCGTGGTGCGGCACGGAACTGGTGCCGGAACGGCAGCAGGACGACGCAAATCTCTACGGTATCTATTCGACCGTGGCCAGGTTCTTCCTGTTCTGCCCCTGCAGCACGTGTCCCTTCCATGAAAAGCTGCCGTTTAATTTTTCGAGAGGCGGCTATGACGGGCAATCCTTTCAGCTAACACAATGGTACCCAAAGCCAGCGGTATATGATGCAACTGGCTGGCACCCGATTCCTTATTTGGACCAGGGAGAATTTTATAGTGAGTTTGGCTCTTTTGATGTGCGTATTACGCTGCCTAAAGATTATATAGTAGCAGCTACCGGCCGCTTACAGCAAAATAATTACGAAGCGTATTTGCAACCGCCCACCCGTGACGTAGTATCGCATAAAATGGGTTTCAAAAAACCAAAGCCGAAGCTGCCCGGCAAAATAACCACCGACCATCCTGCCATCAACCGAACGATTGTAACCCCAAAACCCTTGCCGAAAACAAATATTCGTATCAAGTCAAAACCCGGTATTGATTTAGGCACCAAAACATTAGAATATATACAGGACAGCGTTCACGACTTTGCCTGGTTTGCCGACAAAAAGTTTATTGTAAATACAGATACCTGCTTGCTTGCTTCCGGAAAAATCGTGAATGTATCTACCTACTATACTGAAAGCCAGAAAGCCGTATGGAAGCATAGCACCCAATTTTGCAAAGACGCGATCCGCTTTTATTCAAAACAGGTAGGTGAATATCCCTATGCTACGGTAAGCGCCGTGCAGGGGCCTGAAAGTTTTGGTGGTGGTATGGAATATCCCACTATCACTATTATTGCACCGATGGCAACCGAGAAAAACCTGGATGTAACCTTAACGCATGAAGTAGGTCATAATTGGTTTTACGGCATATTGGCCAGTAATGAACGGCTGCATCCGTGGATGGATGAAGGCATCAATTCGTTTTACGAATATAAATATGCCCGTGAAAAATATGGCGATACCAACCAGGAAGAAGAACTGCTGTTTCAAACAAAAGCTAAACGCAAAACCGACCAGCCTATTGAAACAACGGCCCAGGATTTTAGCGTGGCCAATTATGCACTGGTAGCCTATCACAAAACGGCTAAATGGATGCAGTTGCTGGAACAAAATTTAGGCGAGGATACTTTTAGAAATACGATGCAGCAATACTTTCAGCAATGGAAGTTTAAACACCCGCAACCTGCAGATTTTGAAGCTGTTTTTAAACAGGCAGCCGGTAAAAACATTGATACTCTTTTTACCTATCTCCATACCAAAGGCTTATTGCCCGGCGAGCAACATCCCGGGTGGAAGGTGCTTACTCCATTTACCCCTAAAGTACTTACCGCATATATCAACAGGCCCAGCAAGCATTTGCTTACTTTATCGTCTATAATTGGGGCCAACAATTACGATAAATTAATGGTAGGGGGCGTAGTTACTAATTATATTTTACCGCCGTCCAACTTAGAGTTTATAGCTATTCCGTTGTATGCCATCGGCTCTAAACATTTTACCGGAATTGGCAGGTTGAATTTTACATTCTATCCTCATGGATTAATAAGTATGGCTAATTTTTTTGTAAATGCCTCTACCTTTTCCATGGATCAATATACCGATACCAGCGGCCATACTACTTATTTAAAATATAAAAAATTGGTGCCCGGCATACGCTTACGTTTTCAGGAAAAAGATCCACGCAGTACTGTAATGAACTATTTGGAATGGAAAACCTTTTTTATTACGGAAAACGAAATGCAGTTTTCTGCCGACACCACAATTACCGGTGCGGACACGACGATAAAGCCGCATTTTGGAATACCCCAACACAGCCGGTATCTGAATCAGTTGCAATGGGTATACAACAACTACCGGGCCCTTTATCCTTTTAATATCCTGCTGCGGGTGGAGCAGGCTAAGGATTTCATCAAACCTACATTTACGGCCAATTACTTTTTCAATTATGCAAAAGGAAGCGGGCTGAACGTTCGGTTTTTTGCAGGCAGGTTTATTTATATAAATGGAAAAACTTTTTCAAAGCAATTTGATACGGAGCGCTATCAGCTTAATTTGAGCGGGCCGAATGGTTATGAAGATTATACGTACAGCGATTATTTTATTGGCCGCAACAATTTTAATGGAATCGGCAGCCAACAATTTATGGTAAGGGACGGCGCTTTTAAAGTACGAACCGATTTACTGGCGGATAAAGTAGGAAAAACTGATGATTGGTTAGTGGCGGCCAACTTCAATACCGGCATTCCGGATAAGCTTAACCCGCTTTCTGTATTACCTTTTAAAATTCCGTTGCACCTTTTTGCAGATGTGGGCACCTATGCAGATGCCTGGAAGAACAGTGCTGCCACAGGACGTTTTCTTTTTGATGCCGGTTTTCATATTCCATTATTTTACGAAAGCATCAATATCTATTTTCCGGTTGTATACAGCAGTGTATTTAGCAATTATTATAAATCAACTGTACCCAAAAACAGGTTTTTAAAAACCATTTCTTTCAGCATTAACCTGAATACTAAAATTTTTAAAAGGATTAATAATGAAGTGGAGTTTTAATGAAGCCGAAAGATGAACTATATTACCTGAATCATCATGAAATAGACGAAACAAAATGGGATGAGTGTATTGATAACGCTACTAACGGGATAATATATGCGAAATCTTATTACTTAGATAAAATATGCACAAACTGGGGTGCCATTATTTTAAATAATTATGAAGCAGTATTGCCCTTACCATGGAAAAGAAAATATGGAATTACCTATGTCTATCCACCTGCTTTTATGCAGCAGTTGGGATTGTTCGCTGTAAGGAAAACTGATGCGGTGCTTCTTTCCAAAATGATTGCTGTTGCTGAAAGCAAGTTTCAGTTTGGAGAATACTTTTTGAACTTCGGGAATCATCATAAATCCACTGTTGCTAAAACAAATTTTATTCTCTTGCTGAATACAGAATATGACACTATAGTAAAGAACTATAAACAGGACTTAATTAAAAATTTAAAGAAGGTAAAGCAGTATAGCTTACAATACGTGCAAACTAACGATTATGGAAATGCTATCAGACTTTATCAATCCACTTACGGAGATCGTACACCACATGTTATCAAGGAAGATTATACAAGAATAGCTAACGCCTGCAAAGTGTTATCTCAAAAAAAAGAATTGATTGTAAGAGAAGTAAAAGATGCAGATGAAAATCTTTTAGCCTGCGCACTATGCCTTAAAGATAAAAAACGAATTTACCTGTTGCTATCTACCACCACCGCTGCAGGGCGCCATATGGAAGCCAATCACTTTATGATAGACCGCCTGATACATGAATTCTCAAACCAGGATATTACTTTAGATTTTGAAGGTTCCGACCTGCCGGGTATCGCCCATTTTTACAAAAATTTTGGCAGTATCAACCAACCCTATTTTTTTTATAGATGGAATCATTTGCCATGGCCATTGAATCTGTTGAAAGGAAAATAACAGGCTGCTAATTTAACCGATAGGCCCAGAAAATATTTTCAATTCCGGCACTTACCGGCTTTAATTTCTTGATGCAAAAATTCTTTTTTGTAATGGCTTCGATGCAGGTTTCATAATCTGTTTTGGAATGAATTTCAATAATGATGTTGGTTACTTTATCCAGCCATTCCGTATTGGTTTTAAAAATGTGATGTTCAAATCCTTCCACATCTATTTTCATCAAATCAATGGTATCAATCGCATATTGTTGTATAAATGTATTGAATGATAAAGCAGTGACGGTTTGTCCCCTTTCCAAGGCATCAACCTTACTATTGTAAGCCAGTCCAAAACGGTTTAGTTGTAAGTTTCCATCGGTATTAGCCACGGCTGCCTGTATGGGTTTTACTTTTTGATGTGATATAGATGGTGCTAAATTTTTCTGTAATAATTCAAAATTCTCTTCATCCGGTTCTATGGCGTATAAAACAGCATCGGGTGAAAGTGATTGGAAAAATAATGTAGCCAAGCCAATATTAGCGCCTACATCTACTATTACTTTAAAATCGGTATAGTTTAAATTGGCAAGTTTATACACTTGTAGCCAAAATATTTCGTAAAAAACAGCTATATCACCGGCCGCCGTTCGTAAGTAAACGTCTTTGGTTTTATTGCCAATATGGAACTGGTATGCAACCGGAAGTTCGCTAGGATTACTGGCGTAAGAATGATTTTTCTTATAAAAGCTAAATTGCTTGGTATTCCTAATTAATTTTAAAAAAGTAAACCGGTTATGCGAGACGGAAAAGCAGAAAAAAAGTTTTGATATGGCATCTTTTAACCGCTTCATTCTTTAATATACTGAAGCGATGAGGTGAGGATTTTTTCGGCCAGCATTAAATCCAGCGGCCGTGTTATTTTTATATTATGATCGTCACCATGCACCAGAGAAACCTTCAGGCCAAAGGCTTCTACCACAGTGGCTTCATCGGTAAACCGTTCTTTATAATCTATTTCAAAAGCGGGTAATAATATTTTGCTATGAAAAGTTTGCGGTGTCTGCACCATTACTACACTGCTTCTATCCAAGGGTTCGCTATCATCTTCCAGTACCAGCCGGACACTATCTTTTACCGGCAATACCGGTATAGCGCTACCTGCCTCCAGCGCCGACTCGTAGCAGCGATGAATCAACTCTTTACTAACCAGGCAACGCACTCCATCGTGTACAAACACCATGCACTCCTGCTCTACCAGTTTTAAACCATTTTGCACCGAATGAAAACGGGTATATCCGCCTGCGGTAATCTGTATCCGGTTGTAATCAAAATAGGCATCGATGATTTCGCGGCCCATATCCGTATAATCTTCCGGAAGGACTAATATCACCTGCATATCATCATATGCTTCTAAGAAGGTTTTTACCGTATAATATAAAACAGGTTTATCGTTCAATAATAAAAATTGTTTTGGAGTTGATTGTCCCATACGGGTTCCAAAACCGCCAGCTACTATAATTGCATACTTCTTCATTTTCTTGTGGCATTAATACCCGAGGTTGCTACGGCAACGCAACAGGAGTTGATTAAAGTCTAAAGCTGGTTATTAGATTTTACCTGCAAATTCTAATATGGCTTTACGTAAAGTAATTACCGAAAATAATTAAAATATACCTTGTAAACCACAGCCATGTGCCGTAATACGCAACTTTTTTATGAAAGCAGCAGTTTGCATTCTGTTAATAGCTTTTGCCGGTCTACCGCCGCCGTTCCCACTTCTTCGCATACAAGGCCACCGGCAATATTAGCTATCTCTGCCATAAGCCGCACTTCTTTTGTAGCCGCATATACTAAGGCTGCTACGGCAATTACCGTATCACCGGCGCCGGATACATCGGCTACATTGCGCAGGTGGGATGGAATGATAGAGGATTGCTGCTCGTTTTGATAAAAAACGCCTTTTTCGGAAAGTGTAATAAAAGAAATATGATGGTTTAATATTGCATGTAGTTGTTGGTGGATGGTATGCAACTGCTCCGGGCTGGCTTCATTAAGCAGCAGGTTGAGGCCATCTTTTACTTCTTTTAAATTAGGTTTAAAGATGTCAACTCCTTTATATTCAAAAAAGTTTTTGCGTTTGGGATCTACGGCTACGGTAATATGGTGCTCGTTACAAAGTTGTATGATCGTTGCGATTACATTTTTGGTTAGCACTCCTTTATTGTAATCTTCCATAATAATTACATCCGGCTTTTCGGTTGCTATAAAGGTCTTGAACGTTTTTATCAGTTCCGCTTCCTGTGCTGCATTTAAATCATGCAATACTTCGGCATCCAGCCGCATCATTTGCTGGTTGCGGCTGATGATGCGGGTTTTGTTGGTAGTAATACGTTCGCTGCTTTCCACCATATACCTGGTGCTTATAGCATGCATATGAAAGAGCTCCTTCAAAGCATTGGCTTCCATATCCTTTCCTATCACCGAAATTACATAAGCCTGCGCTCCCAGCGACTGAATGTTAAGCGCTACATTACCTGCGCCACCAATGCGCTGTTCTTTTTTATCCAGCAGTACCACAGGCACAGGTGCTTCGGGTGAGATGCGCTCTACATGTCCCCACATATAGGTATCTAACATTACATCACCTATAATGCCTACTTTAAATGAAGCAAAGCGGCTGAATAACAAATCAAAATTTTCCATGCTTACTTATAAACTACTTCTTTCTTACGGGCCAATGCTATAAAATAAATAGGAATGCCAATTAAAACAATCAATAATCCCGGCCAGGTAAATTTGGGTTTATAAATGATCAGTAAAATACAAAAGTTCAATCCCATTACTATATAGATTAAAGGCATTACCGGATAGCCAAATGCTTTGTACGGACGTTCCATATCGGGCCGCGATTTTCTTAATATAAAAATACCCGCAATAGTGAGCATATAGAATATGACCACCACAAACGATACCATATCCAGCAGATCTCCATACCGGCCGCTTAAACATAATATACTCGCTACAATACATTGCGCCCATAATGCCCATTGCGGGACGGCAAACTTATTTAAGGTGCCTGCTTTTTTAAAAAACAATCCATCCTGCGCCATGGAATAATATACCCTTGCTCCTGCTAATATCAACCCATTATTACAGCCAAAAGTAGATACCATAATCATTACCGCAATTACATACGTACCGATATTTCCAAAGATGGCATTAGCCGCAGAAACAGCCACACGATCTTGCGGTGCAAAAGCAATATCATGTAGCGGCAGCACGCTGATATACATAAAGTTGGCCGCTACGTATATGATGGTAACAATTAAAGTACCCAAAAATAAACTGAGACCAATATTGCGGGCCGGATTTTTAATTTCACCTGCAATAAAAGTAACATTGTTCCAGGCATCGCTGCTGAATATAGAGCCTACCATACTGGCTGCAATAGCGCCAAGTGCTGCTACACCAATAACCGGGCTGATATCTCCCGAAGTCGAAATGCTTTTCATACTCCAGGCATTCGTCCAGTTGGCATTCCAGATGTCTTTACGGGCAGCCAATATAAAACCGAATATGATCAAGCCAAAAAGTGATACTAATTTAGTAACGGTAAAGGTGGTTTGAATAATCTTTCCTTCTTTCACTCCCCTGGTATTTACCCAGGTAAGAAACACAATGAGTAATATAGAAACCAGCTGCGCGGGGTATACTTTCAGCCAGCCCAAATTCATTAATATATTTTCATCTTTTATTTCCAGCGCCGGAATAAAATACCCGGCAAATTTAGAGAAGGCCACTCCTACCGCAGCAATAGTACCTGTTTGAATTACTGTAAAAAAACTCCAGCCGTATAAAAAACCGATCAATGGATTATAGGCTTCTTTCAAATAAACATACTGGCCGCCAGCCCTGGGAAACATACCACTCAGCTCGCCATAACTTAATGCAGCCGTAAGCGTCATAAAACCGGTAAGCAGCCATACGGCAATCAACCATCCGGCACTGCCTACATTGCGGGTAATATCAGCACTTACAATAAAAATACCGGACCCAATCATGGAGCCGGCTACTATCATTGTTGCATCCAATAATCCAAGCGATTGCTTAAAGTGTGTTTGTTCCGCCATGAGCCGTTATTTTGGCGTCAAGATAAGTATTGCATTTTATATACGCTATTTATCAAAATAAAAATCCTGCGCAGTGCAGGATTGCTATGAAATGGAATAGTGTTTCTTTACTTTTTAGTATACGCTTCATTCAACCCTTTTATAACATCGGCCGTGATATTATAGGCCGTATCGCGATAGTAAAACAAACCAGGCTCATAGGCAAAGATGTAAGCGTATTCTTTACCGGCATTATATGTTTTTAAATAATCTTCTATTTTTGTTTTCACATCCCGCATCCTGCGCATATAAAAATCCTGGTATTGCTGATCCAGCGCCTGCTTGCGGCTTTGCATGGTTTGCTGCATTTGCATAATATCTTTAGTAGCCATTTCTGACTGCACCTGGTTCATGGAAGCTGCCTTACCCTGGTACTCGTTTGTTTTCTCGCGATACATTTTTTCCAGTCGTGCCAGCTCGCCATTTACGGCATCTTCTTTTTTAGCCAGTTCTGCTTTTACATCTTTCACCATCGAAAACGAATTTTCTATAGAGTCCATTTCGAAGTAAGCAATTTTACATTCGGTACTGGATACGGAATGTTGCGCATTATTGCTTATCTTTTGTACAGGAATTGTTTTGGCCGATGAAAAATGTAAGTAAAATAAAATGCCGACCAGTGCCAGAAGTATTACATTAAACAGGAGACTTGCGCTTTTCATATTGCAAAATAAAGGGCAAAATATAATGATGGATAGTTAAAGGCCGCACCTTTAGGAAACACTTAACAGCGGGTATATTGTTTGCTTAATGAAAACAAAAAGTATTAACCATTAAACTTAAAAGTATGGGTATTTTATCGTGGATTATTTTTGGATTAATTGCAGGCGCCATTGCTAAAGCTATTCATCCGGGCAGAGATCCGCAGGGATGTTTGATCACTGCAGTGATAGGTATTGTAGGTGCAGTAATTGGCGGATGGATTGGAACAGGTCTTGGGTGGGGTACCATTAACGGTTTTAATTTAAGGAGTTTTTTTTTAGCAGTGGTAGGCGCTTTGGTATTGCTTATTATTTACAATGCGTTTAGCAGAAGGCCCCGTGTATAAACTTTAAATATTGCAGCATATAAAAAAGCCTGTAAGAAATTCTTACAGGCTTTAAATTTATCAATATGCAGATGCTTTATTCTTCCTCATCGAAAGTCATCACCTCACGGGTAGTTTGCAGAAGTTCATATTCTTCTTTGCTACCTACAATGATATTTTCAAAATCCCGCAAACCGGTACCTGCTGGTATAGCATGTCCTGTGATTACGTTTTCTTTCAATCCAAGCATATCATCTGTTTTACCCTGAAGGGCTGCAGAACTCAACACCTTGGTAGTTTCCTGGAAGGAAGCCGCTGATATCCAGCTTTGCGTACCCAGGGATGCTTTGGTAATACCCAGCAAGGTAGGGCCTGAAGTGGCAGGGTTGGCATTGCGGAATTCTACCAGTTTTTTATCGTTACGGCGAAGGATAGAATTTTCTTCACGCAACTCCCGCAAGCTTACAATTTGCCCGGCTTTCAATTTAGTTGAATCGCCTGTTTCTGTTACCACTTTCTTATCATAGGTATAATCGTTTTCTTCAAGGAATTCAAACTTGTCTACTAAATCTTCTTCGAGGAACTTGGTATCACCCGGATCCACAATTGATACTTTACGCATCATCTGGCGTACAATTACTTCAATATGCTTATCGTTGATACGCACCCCTTGTAAGCGGTATACTTCCTGAATTTCATTTACCACATATTGCTGCACGGCAAACGGTCCTTGTATGGATAAAATATCCTGCGGTGCTACCTGCCCGTCTGACAATGGATTACCTGCTTTTACAAAGTCGCCATCCTGAGCTAATATCTGGCGGGTTAATGGCACCAGGTATTTCTTAATAACACCATCTTTAGCCTCAATTATAATTTCGCGGTTACCTCGCTTAATAGCACCCATGCTCACCACACCGTCAATTTCTGATACAATAGCAGGATTGCTTGGGTTACGGGCTTCAAACAACTCGGTTACCCGTGGCAAACCTCCTGTAATATCTCTCAGCTTACCTAAAATACGAGGGATCTTTACAATCACCTGTCCTGCTTTTACTTCCTCATCTTCGTCCACCACAATATGGCTTCCGGTTGGCAGGTTATAAGATTTGATTTCCTTTCCTTCAACAATGATAGAAGGGATCTTAGTTTTATCTTTTGTTTCAATTACTACTTTCTCGCGGTGGCCGGTTTGTTCATCCGATTCCTCGCGATAGGTAATACCATCAATGACATTTTCAAATTTTACCGTACCATCAATTTCGGCAGCAACAACGTTATTGAACGGATCCCAGGTGCAAATGATTTCGCCTTTCTTTACCTGTTGACCATCTTTTACCAATAAGGTAGCGCCGTAAGGAATATTAGTGGTAGTAAGTAAACGGTCGCTTTTGGCATCCATTATCCGTACTTCACCGGTACGGCCAATTACGATCTGTACTTTATTGCCTTCGTTGTTTGTTGAATTTACCACTCTCAATCCATCAAAGTGAATAGTGCCTTCAAACTTGGCAGCTAAGGTAGATTCTACAGAAGCGGAACCAGCCACACCACCCACGTGGAAGGTACGTAAGGTTAACTGCGTTCCCGGCTCACCAATAGACTGGGCTGCAATAATACCTACTGCATCGCCTATTTGTGTAGTATATCCGGAAGCCAGGTTTTTACCATAGCATTTTACGCATACACCACGCTTAGCTTCGCATACTAATACGGAACGGATTTCAACCATCTCAATACCGGACTCCTCAATTTTCTTGGCAGTATCGGTTGTAATTTCTTCACCGGCTGCTACCAGCAAATTATTTTCATCCAATGGGTCAAATACATCGTGTAAAGAAGTACGTCCTTCAATACGGTCTGACAATGGTTCGATGATATCTTCATTATCCTTTAAAGCAGAAGTGGCAATACCTCTTAAAGTACCACAATCTTCTTCGGTAATCACCACGTCCTGAGACACGTCTACCAAACGACGGGTTAAGTAACCGGCATCCGCAGTTTTTAAGGCAGTATCCGCCAAACCTTTACGGGCACCGTGTGTAGAAATGAAGTAATCCAATACATTCAGTCCGCCTTTAAAGTTGGAAAGAATGGGGTTTTCAACGATTTCAGAA
>JAICHT010000106.1 GCA_025924755.1 Chitinophagaceae bacterium
CTGAACTAATTACCAATATTGGAACTTTTATCAAACATAAAGCTGCACATCTCTATTACCAACCTTCTGCAATGCTTTTACCTTGTGCGTCATGCCGATTTGATAATCTCTAACTGCTCAATATGCGACAGATCAGCGTTTTACTTTTTCTTTCTTTGTTTCTTTTTACCGTCTGTTACATTTTTGTGCAAATCTTATGCAAATAAAAATAAAAAAGAGCTACATTCTTATATAGCCCTTTGAATATCAAGTGACCCCGCCAGGATTCAAACCTGGAACCTTCTGATCCGTAGTCAGATACTCTATTCAGTTGAGCTACGGGGCCATTTTGTGGGATGCAAAAATAGGGGAAATTCAAAACAAATAAAAAGCAAATAATAAATCCTCATTTTTGAATGAGGATTTACCAGGTATGCCAACTACTTTTTAATCTTTCTTGGCTTCGTGTTTAATCTTATATCCGCTGTGCTTCTTATGCTTTGGGTGAAAAACATTATGCACTTTTTGCGGAACAGTGCTGGTACGTTTTACTTTAGTTTTATGTTCAACAGCCTGTGCATTTGATACTGCAGCAAATGATAAGCTTACAAACAACAACATCAGGAGATTTTTCATAATAGTTTTTTTATTGTTCAGTTTATATATGCAATACTAATACCAGATTCCTATTAATAGTGCCAGCGTACAAATGCTTCCATCGCCGCATATTGGGTTAATCCAAGCTGTGCATATAGGTTGGCCGTATTGGCATTTCGTTCTTCTGCCCGTTGCCAAAACTCTCTTGCATCACTACCCTGGAAAGGAACCATATCTTTTTGGCTTTGATGAATAAAAATCCCATAACGCTTTTTTATTACCTGGTCCGGACTCATGGGTATGGCCATTTCAATTTCTTCAATATTCCATTCCTGCCAGGCACCTTTATACAACCAAAGCCAGCAATCGGCTATCCAGGGTTGATTTTGTTCTTTTAAACGCCTTAAGGCTTCAAACACTACATCCAGGCAAACCTTATGCGTACCATGCGGATCGGCCAGGTCGCCGGCACAAAAAATTTGCTGCGGCTTAATTTCTTGTAGCAGTTCAAGTGTTATTTGCACATCGGCTTCGCTCATTGGCTTTTTCTCTACCGTTCCGGTTTCGTAAAAAGGAAGGTTTAGAAAATGAATATTGCTGTCTTTTAAACCTACATAGCGGCAGGTAGCCTTAGCTTCACCCCGGCGTATCAATCCCTTAATAGCCCGGATTTGAGGCGTATCCATCTGGTCGGATTTTTTGCGGGATAAATAGCTGCTTACTTTTTTAAGAATATCGTTTGATGTTTTCGTATCAATACCGGCAATTTCTTCAAAGCCTACGGCAAAATCCAGGAAACGGGTTACAAATTCGTCGGTAACCGCAATATTGCCCGAGGTTTGATAAGCCACATGCACATCGTGTCCCTGGTCGTGCAGGCGCTGAAAAGTGCCTCCCATACTAATAATATCATCATCGGGGTGCGGAGAAAAAATGACCACTTTTTTAGGATATGGAGAGGATCGTTCGGGGTGCGCCGGAATTACTGCATTGGGTTTTCCACCCGGCCATCCGGTAATAGAATCTCGAAGCATATAATACACCTGCAGGTTAATTTCATACACATCGCCTTTTTCTACAACCAGGTCGGCCAGGCCATAGTCATTATAGTCAGTGCTGGTTAATGAAAGCACGGGCTTCTTTAATTTGAGCGCCATATTAACAACCGCTTTCTTTATCATTTTAGGCGTCCACTCGGTATCGCCTGTAAGCCAGGGCGATTTATTGCGGGTTAAATCTGCGGCCGCAGCTTCATCTAAAACAAATAAACAATCGCTGTGTTGTTGCAACAAACTGGCAGGGATCAACTCTGTCATCGGTTCTTCTACTGCCTTTTGCACTACGGGTGCTTTTGCCGGTCCCCATGCCAATAAGATGATTTTACGGGCCTTTAATATAGTGCTGATACCCATCGTAATTGCCAGGCGTGGCACTTCGGCTATGGTGGCAAACTCAAACGAATTGGCTAACCGGGTAGAGTTTTCTAAATTAATTAAACGGGTTTTGGAATAAATGCTGGAGCGTGGTTCATTAAAACCAATATGCCCGTTGTTACCAATACCTAATATTTGCAAATCAATACCTCCCGCATCTTCTATTTGCTGCTCATATTCGGCACCGTGTTTTTTTATTTCTTCTTTGGGTAAATCGCTGTTGGGCAGGTGAATATTAGCCGGATCTATATCTATGTGGTCAAATAAATTCCGGTGCATATAAGAGTGATAGCTTTGAAAAGCCGTACGGTCAATAGGGTAATATTCATCCAGGTTAAAAGTGATTACATTCTTAAAACTCAGGCCTTCTTCCCGGTGCATGCGTACCAGCTCGCTATAAAGTGTTTTGGGTGTAGAGCCAGTAGCTAAGCCCAATACGCACATTTCTTTTTTCTGTTGTTTTTCTTTTATGAGCTGCGCAATGGTCTGGGCTACAAAGCGGGAACCTTCTATAAGATCAGGAAAGATGGTACACGAAATCTTTTCAAATGAATCAACCATACTAATCATGCTTTTAAGTTTACAATTTTATATTAGATTTTAAGGGTAGGATATACAAAACTATTTTGTTTAATCAATATGCTTTATCGGTTGCTGCAGCACCATAGTGCGTCGCAACGAAAGCTTTATAGCAGCTATATTGCTGTATAAATAAAATGACCAAAGTTGTTATACCTATTCTACGCTGCATTTAATTCACTTCTATTTCATCTATAAACATCCAAGGTTGCTCACCTGCGCTTTTTTTACCTTCCGGAATAGCAGCCAGCGGATGTACCACCACTTTTACATAACGGGTGTTGCTCTTATCAAAATTAATAGTAAAATTTCCGGTAGGGCCGGCATCCTGCACAAAAGCATCTGAGGTTGCAAGCGATTTAAAATTGGTTCCATCTGTTGATGCCAATACTTCTACCGATTTTGGCGGATATACCTGGCTGCTGCCTTTACTGATAGCGTGCACAATAACCTGTGATATGCTTTGTGCCGAGCCTAAGTCAATAATAGCGGCCAAATCGGTTCCCTTATACCCGATAAATTCTTTAGCATGCGTTACGCCTGCTGTATTTTGAATACCATCTACTAAGGTAAAAGCTCCATTGCCCGGATAATATTTTGCCGGTGGTTCTGCCAGCGTAATTTTCTTCCCGGTTGCTTTGTTAAACGCCACGTTTATGGTAATTGAATCCATAAGCTTTGTGCCTTTATAATACATGCCTGTCAGGCCTTCGGTATTTTTTACCAATATGGGTGTCGTGTAATTTTTAGGGTAGTGCTTGCCGCTTTCTGCATACAATAATTTCCCGGTGGAGTCATTGGTTTCCATCTTTATCAATATGCCTTTATAATTGGCAGAAGGCAATATGCTGTAATTGATATCATAATAGGCATTGCTGTAATGTACCTTCCACAAATCGTAGCGCTTGAATTGTGCCGGTAATCTTTTTTGAAAGTCGGACCAGCTCTTTTTTTCGGGTGCTGTCCAAAGCACTTCACTTAACGCACTCATACGTGGAAAAATCATATACTCCACTTTGCTGGGATACGCCATATACTCAGTCCATACATTGGCCTGCGCACCCATTATGTATTTAGCTTCTTCAGCATTTAATTCTTTTGGTATCGGTTCATAATTATACACAGTTTGCAGTGGCAAATAGCCTCCAATAGTTACTGAATCTTCTTTAGTGCTCTGCGAATGATCGAAGTACACATAAGTGCCGGGCGTCATTATTACTTTATGATGTTGCTGCGCTGCTGCAATGCCGCCTTCTTCGCCGCGCCAGCTCATTACAGTGGCTTTGGGCGCCAGTCCACCTTCCAGTATTTCATCCCAACCAATAATTTGCCGGCCTTTGCTGTTTAGATATTTTTCAATCCGCTGAATAAAATAACTCTGCAACTCATGTTCATCTTTCAGGCCTTCTGCTTTGATTCTGGCCTGGCACAATGGGCATTTTTTCCAGTTGGTTTTCGGACATTCGTCCCCGCCAATATGGATGTATTTTGAAGGGAATAATGTCATCACTTCATCCAGTACATCCTGCAAAAACATAAAGGTAGAATCGTTGCCGGCACAAAACACATTATCAAAAACGCCCCAGGTTTCCTCCACTTTATAAGGGCCCGTTCCGGGACAACCCAGCCAAGGATAAGAAGTTAAAGCGGCTTCTGCATGGCCGGGCATTTCTATTTCGGGTATGATAGTAATATAGCGGTCGGCTGCATATTGTACTACTTCTTTAATCTCATCCTGGGTATAAAATCCGCCATACGGAATGCTGTCGTTGCCCGTGCCGGGATAATGCCCAATAATAGTTCCCTTGCGATAAGCTCCTACTTCTGTGAGCCTTGGATATTTTTTTATTTCAATTCTCCATCCCTGGTCTTCCGTTAAATGCCAGTGGAAGTAGTTCATTTTATGAAGTGCCAGGTAATCAATATATTTCTTAACAAAAGAAACCGGGAAGAAGTGGCGACCCACATCCAAATGCATACCGCGGTATGCAAAGCGGGGCGCATCTTGTATAGCAACTGCTTTAATAACGAGTTGTGTATTCTTAATAACCGGTAATAACTGTATCAACGATTGTATGCCGTAAAATGTACCTATATGCGTAGCGCCTTCAATAGTAACACCTTCCTTAATCACGTTCAGCGAGTAGGAATCTATCGCCGAATCAGTAACTGTATTTTTAGTGGAAAGCCGGATGTAATTTTTTGACGCCTGCTTATCTACATTTAATTTAAACCCATAAACATCCTGCAAATAATCATTTAAAAAATCAGCCGCTTTCGTGTCTTCTTCATCGTTAACAGCAATGACAGTTTTTTTGCTGATAATAAAGTTCCCGGGTTTTACCTGCAAGGAGGCAGGTTTGGGTATGATATTGATTTGCTGGGAAAAAGAAGAAAAAGAAAATAACAGGACAGTACATAGCATTACTATGTTGCGCATGACAATACATTTAGTTAGAACGCCAAATTAAGCCATTGTAAAATGTTTACCCAAACTGTTTTTATCAATTTAAAAAAAAGTCCCGGTAAATAGTACCAGGACTTTTTTTAAGAAATGTTTTATTATTTCAATATAGGCAAGCTAATATTGGATGCATGAGCCGCATCATGATAAATTTTTATAGTAGCCTTTTGAAAATCGGCAGCAGCGGCATGATAAATGTCCACATACTTTTGCGGATTACGATCCACTAATGGAAACCAGGTGCTTTGTACCTGCACCATAATGCGATGCCCTTTCTTAAAAGTATGTGCAATATCAGCCAGTTTAAATTTCACCCTATCCACTTTATTAGGTACAAATGGCTCCGGCTTTTCATAGCTGTTTCGATATCGGCCTCTGAAAATCTCCCCATGCACCAGCATTTCATAACCACCCATGGGATATATTCTTACCGGGTCTGCCGGGTCGTAAATGTCTACTTTATTGTACGATAAACTATCGGGAAATACATCAATAATTTTCACTACAAAATCAGCATCTGTAGTAGATATACTGGTAAATAAATCGGCGACTACGTTACCCGTCACCGTTACGTCTTGAGGCAATATATTCGTTTGAAAATCCAGTACATCGGGCCTGCGGGACGCAAAGCGCTGGTCATCGGTCATGTAGTTACGGGTACGATTAAAATGCACTTCTTCCGTATAAGGTACCGGCTTATTAGGATCGCTGGTGTATTCGCTAAAACTATTGTTGCCCACTGGCTTATTCCAGCCCAAACCTTCGTTGCCCTGAAGGTATAATATACGGTTCTGGGTTCCGGTTGGAGGCCATTGATTAAATTGTTTCCATTCATTTTGCCCTGTAATAAAAACGGTGGCTTCGGCTATATCCGGTGCATTTCCTTCTCCTTTTAAATAGTAGTTGAAGAAAGGAATTTCAATATGCTGCTGGTACCACTCGGATGTATTGGAGTTAAAATGAACATTGCCTAAATGAGTGCCATCATTGCTGGCCCACTGTCCATGATACCAGGGACCCATTACAATTTTATTGAAATCTTTTCCTACATTATTTTGTTCCGCTGCCCGGTAAGCATTCCAGGCACCCCAATTATCCTCTGCATCAAAATTTCCACCAACCCATAGCATAGCCGGTTTTAAATTTTTTGTGGCATTTCGTGCATCTCTTGCCTGCCAAAACGCATCATAGTTAGGATGGTTCATCAGGTCTTTCCAAAAGGCCACGCTATCACCCATCAATTTAGTTAGTCCGGCTAATGACCGGGCTTGTAAATAGAATTTATAGTTGTCATGGATATTATAACCAATGGTATGTGGAAGTGCAGAAGTGGGCTTCGGGTGCGGCTGTCCAAAACCAGAACCTAAGGCCGAATAAAAGTCAAACGCATCCATTTGAAAAAAAGCGCCGTTATGATGAAAATCATCGCCAATAAACCAGTTGGTAACTGGCGCCTGGGGGCTCACTGCTTTTAATGCCGGGTGATTGCTGGCGGCAGCCATTGTAGAATAAAAGCCTGGATAAGAAATGCCAAACACACCTACCTTGCCGTTATTACCCGGCAGGTTTTTTACCATCCAGTCAATTGCATCATAGGTATCGCTGGATTCGTCAATTTGATTACCCGTTTTTGCGGCATTAAATGGCCGTACATTTTCAAAGTCTCCTTCGCTCATCCATCGGCCTCTTACATCCTGCGTTACCATAATATAGCCTTCGCGGAAATAGGTTTTTTCGTAGCTGTACCAATAGGGTTTAAATTGATCTTCTCCATATGGGGCACAGCTATACGGCGTCCTGGTCATTAAGATCGGGTGTTTCTGTGAGCTGTCTTTCGGTATGTAAATGGAAGTAAACAGTTTTACTCCATCCCGCATCGGAATGTATTGTTCTATTTTATAATAATGATCTTTTATCCAGGTACTGTCAGCAGCAGAATCCTGCGCAAACGAGTGTAGTACAAATAAAAAAGAAAGGAGGTAAATGCATAGTTTTTTTCTCATGATGTAACGTTGTGAAGTAACTAAATTATTGATAAATCACATCAAAGAAAAAAGTAAATACTAACAGCTTTTTGTGACGCACATCATTTTTGATTTATAGGTGTTTCTATAATAAGAAATTCCGAATCTTGCAGGCAACTGATATCAATAGTATCTGTTTGCCAGATGCCGATCGCGTCCCTTTCTTTTATAACCATACCAGCAATTTTAATATCGCCTTTTATAGCAAAAACAAACAGGCATTTGTTCGTTGGATTGAAATGATAATTGATCGTTTGCCCTACATCAAAAAGACCCATACTCAATTTGGAATTTTGATTGATCCAGCAATGCTCTAAGCCTTCTTCACCTGATACAATTGTTGTTAATTTGTTGTGACGGGAGGTTTTAGGAAAACTTCGGTACTGGTATCGCGGCCGGATATTCTGCTGTTTGGATTGTATCCATATTTGTAAAAAATTTACTTCCTCTTCACCTACATTATGTTCTTCATGAAATAAGCCGCTTCCGGCGCTCATTATCTGTACGCCGTCTTCTTCCACAATATTTTTATATCCCAGGTTATCAATATGATCCATTTTTCCCCTGAGCATAATGGAGATGATTTCCATATTGATATGCGGATGAATGCCAAAGCCTTTTTTGGTTTGAATAAAATCGTCGTTAAATGCTACAAGAGTTCCAAATGCTGATTTCGTCGGATCGCAAAAATCACTAAAGCTAAAAAAGAAATTACTTTGAAGCCAGTCAGACTGTTTTTTACCTCTTTCACTGGCCGGGAACAATTTTGTTTGCATTTAATTTATTTTTGGCATATTAAAATAGGGAGCATATTACGCCATCGGCACTTCCATCAATAAAATCTCTGCGTCAGTTGTTGCCTGTATGGTTAATTTATTTTCATCAGTTATTCCCAATCCATCACGGCGGTCTAGTGGTATATTATTAATCGTAACTTCTCCATCTAACAGGAAGGCATATACGCCGTTTCCTTGTTCTTTTACCGCATACTCCAGTTCAATACCCTTGTCTAATTTTCCAAGGCTAAACCACGCATTCTGATATATATTAACACCTTCTTTAGCACCTATCGGCGAAACAACTACCTGCAGCTTGTTATGCTTATCTTGTTCACTAAACGTTGTCTGATCGTAGCGGGGCTTTACATTTTTTTGATTAGGAATTACCCATATCTGTAAAAACTTTACAGGTTGTTTTGCATCTTCATTTTTCTCTGAATGCACTATTCCGGTGCCGGCGCTCATTACCTGCACATCACCCTGCCGTATCACTTGCCTGGTGCCGGTATTGTCCTGGTGCTCCAAATTGCCTTCCAGTGGAATGGAAATTATTTCCATATTGTCATGCGGGTGCCTGCCAAAACCCATTCCTCCATCAACCGTATCATCGTTTAATACCCGTAAAGCACCAAAGTGAATGCGGGTAGGATCGTAGTAGCCTGCAAAACTGAAGGTATGCCAGCTATTAAGCCATCCGTGATAGGCATGGCCGCGGGTAGCCGCTTTGTGTAATATCGTTGCCATATTTTTATTTTTTATCGTTTATTTTATTGGCCAGCCACAAAAATTCGGTTACAAATAGTTGTACACTTTTTTCAAATGTGGGGTCAATAAGTTCCGATTGTTCATTAAATTTTTTATCTACAAAAGGCGTCACTAACATATAAGGAGAAGCAATGCCAAACAGTGCAGACACGAGCAACTGTAATTGCTGCGCTGCCCGTATACCACCCAATGCGCCGGGCGATGCAGTTACAATGCCAAAACTTTTATGGCGCTGCTTTGGAAAGTGGTCCAGTAAATTCTTAAGGCAAGCCGTATAGCTTCCATTGTATTCAGGGCTTACCAATATAAATGCGTCTGCGGCAAACATCCGTTCTGCTACAGGCTTCATGTCTTCTGGAGCATCAGCTGCGGAGGGCAGTACATTTTCCAGTATTGGAATATCAACTTCCCGCATATCAATCAACCCGGCATCATTGCCGATCGCTAAAAAATAATTTTGCAGGTACTTGGCTACTCTTACCGTGGTGCTGATGGATCTTGAACTTCCGGATATTATTTCTATACGCATAATTGTAAATTCAATGTTTAAACATCAAAAATCATTCCTTTCATAAAAAATGATATTTTGTCACTTTGTTTTATATTACCTTTTATTAAATCAAACTTCATGCTTAATCGCAGAACATTCCTACAGTCTTCTTTGTTTACATCTGCTTCTATTTTCATTAAAAAAACGGTAATAGGGGCAGCCTCTCCAAAGAAACGCAATAAACCTTTAGTAATATCAACCTGGGAGCCAAATGTAACTGCCAATGCGGAAGCATGGAAAATTTTAGGAAAAGGAGGCAAAGCTATAGATGCGGTAGAAGCAGGTGTGCAAATTCCGGAAGCAAATCCTCACGATCAAAGTGTTGGTTATGGCGGCTTGCCCGACAGAGATGGTAAAGTAACACTGGACGCATGCATTATGGATGAAACCGGCAACTGTGGCGGCGTTGTGTTCCTGGAGTATATTGTTCATCCTATAAAGGTGGCAAGACTGGTAATGGACAAAACGCCTCACGTATTACTTGCAGGAGAAGGGGCTTTACAGTTTGCGCTGGAAAATGGTTTTAAAAAAGAAAATCTGTTAACGCCGGAAAGCGAAAAAGCTTGGAAAGACTGGCTTAAAACTTCAAAGTACGACCCAATGACTATACCCAAATTATTACAGGAAAAAGATTTAAAAGATGGACGGGGACAGCAACATAATCACGATACTATTGGTATGATTGCATTGGATGAAGCGGGTAATTTAAGCGGCGCCTGCACCACCAGCGGCATGGCATATAAGATGCGGGGTCGGGTAGGAGATTCACCTATTATTGGCGCCGGACTATTTGTAGATAATGAAGTAGGTGCTGCTACATCTACCGGAGTCGGGGAAGAAGTAATACGCATCTGCGGCTCACATACGGTAGTAGAGTATATGCGGATGGGATTGAGCCCGGATGAAGCTTGCAAGAAAACCGTAGAACGGATTGCAAAGAAAAGAGGTGATAAAGCAAATGACTTACAAGTAGGATTTATTGCAGTAAATACAAATGGTGATATTGGCGGATATGCCCTGCAAAAAGGATTTACCTACGCCGTACAAACAACTGAAGGCAGCAAAGTATATCATTCAAAAAGTATGTTTTAGGGAAAGAGAAAAACTATACAATACCCTTAAGTTTTAATATATAGTGTAAAAGTTTATTTTGAAATATACTATCGAAATTGCCACAAACGATTTTACAACAGCAAGGGCGGCCTACGAAGGCGGCGCAGACCGGATCGAATTGTGCACCGCATTGAGCGAAGGTGGATTGACACCTTCTTTTGGATTAATACAACAGTGCAGGAAAGAATTTTCTCTACCTATTTTTCCTATTGTTCGCCCACGGAGCGGTGATTTTTTATATACAGATGAAGAATTTGATATTATAAAGAAAGATGCCCTTTTATGTAAGCAATTGGGTTGTGATGGAGTGGTAATTGGTTTTTTAAATAAGGACGGAACTATAAATAAAAAGTACACAGCCACAATTGTTGATATGGTATATCCGTTGGAGGTAACGTTTCACCGTGCCTTTGACCGGTGTGTCCGTCCTTTTGAAGCATTGGATGATATCGTAGAAG
>JAICHT010000107.1 GCA_025924755.1 Chitinophagaceae bacterium
CTGTTTTTTTACCTACTTCAAAATTTTCTTCCACCTTTTGAAAAGTAGTTTCGCGTTCTTTTCCAAATTCATCCCGGTTGGTGCGGTCGTTCCGGTCTGCATTCATATTAGCACGGTCGGTATACCTGTTTTCTCTATCAGTATCTGTAACATCAGTTCTATCGGTATCACTATTTAATCTGTCAGAAGCATATGCTCTTTCGCCAGTTACCGCATCTTCGGTATCCATATCATTGTTGACATTACCAGATGTATAGCCGTATTCGGCTGCCCGCTGGTTTACATTTATAGCGCCACAATCGTCCAATAAATCAGCAGCACGTTCTGCATCATCGGATGAGTCAGTATGCACAGTTACTATGGAGCCGCTTTTGCTGCCCACTTTTGAATATGTACTGGCTTCATCATTATCTCCAAATAGTGATTTGAAAAAACGGGTGATGCCACTTTCATTTTCCCTATCATCGTTTTTATAACCTACATCAGATGTATTGTTCCCGCTTGTTATGTCAATATCATCCCGGCTATAACCCTGATCTATCAACTGTTGTACTGCATTTTGCGCGTCTGACGCATTGTCAAAAAAACCTATTACTGTCTTGGCCATAATTGCCTCCTTGTTTTGTTTAAATGATTAGAAAAAAATTTTAGTCGCCACCTTCATTATCTGTTTTATTGGTGGTGCGTTCTATATGTATGTTTTCTTTGAGCAGGGTAACCTGTTGGGTTTCCTGCTTTTCTACTTTACGTTTTGTAATGTGTATTTCTTCCATTATTTCATAGTGTTTTTCCACTACCAGCACTTCCCGTAAAACCGGAACAATCATCGTGTCGCCTTCATGTCTTACTGCAGGCGGCGCTTTTTCAACATATTTATTAATGGGTACTCTTTGTATATCGTATTCTTCATGAACAAGAGGGATGTCTACGGATGTTTCTTGCCTGGTGACGGTTTTACTAATTTTGACTTTACCGGTTTCCACCACTTTTTTATCTACCAGCAATTGTTCTTCCATCACAGGTATAGTTTGATATAAATTAGCAGCGTTGATACCGGATTTTTTTCCACTTTCTGTATTTTGCTGCTCCATATCGGTGGTCTTATCCATGTTGACATTTGTTACTAAACTTGTGCCTTATTTTTATAAAAATTATTTCAGACTAAAAATTCTATTTATTCACATCTTATTTACCTTTTTTGTACAATTAATTCCCCTTAATCAAACAACGTGTTGCATTACATACTTACTATTATCGAGAGGAGGAATTATCAGCCTCCTCACTGTAGTTGTGCTTGTATATTTTTTGATTTCAGTTGTTTCATAGCAGACAGAGTGGTAGTTTAAATACTCATCAGGGAATAATTATTGAAGGTGTTTTTAAAACATTACATGGTAGAAGAAAAAATTATCAAAGGCAATACAGAAGAAGAAGTATGGCAGCAGCTTACAGACGATTTGAATAGTGGTGATATACTGGAATACCGGGCTTTAATAGTACAGGCTGGTAAACAGGTAATATTGGATATTGATATTGATTTAGGTGGCGGATTTGAAGGCGGCTATGCCACTACTACTTTAACGGCTCCCTTACCTGCACAGGACTTTCGTTTTGCTATACACAAACAACATTTAATTGATGAAGCTGCAAAGCTTTTTGGTATGCAGGATATTGTGGTTGGGTATCCGGATTTTGACAAAAGCTTTATTATAAAATCTAATAATGAAATAAAGACGAAAGAAATTTTTGCAGATAATGCTGTACGACAAGAACTGCAAAGCATAAACGATGTAACACTGCGGGTAATGGAAAAAGATATTGCTGATAGCGGAGATCATCTGGTGGTGTTGCAATTAAACATAGAAGAAGGCATAACCGATCCTTACGAACTCCGACGCATCTACCATCCCTTTTTTACCATATTGCTTATTATTGACCCGATAAATGCGAACGAACCGCGCTAGTTTCTGAAGAACTTTTTCATTAAAAACAAATAAAAAGAGGTTAAACGTTGGTTCAACCTCTTTCTTTTCAAAAGTCACTTAAATTCTTTTAATCATTTACCACCCAATAACCTATTTGCAGTATCTCATTTTTTTTTAGATTTGAATTGTTGAGATAAACTCCAGCGGTATATATTGAGTTATTCTATCTAATTTTTTTACCCCAATTAATATACCATTTTTGTGTGCCTTCAAAATAAGCGTTTGATGAGAATTTTTAAAGCCAGCTTCTGCTTACTGTTGCTTATTTTCCACGATATATTATATTGATCAGTTATATAATAGATGCGTATTTCACTAACTGAAGAATATTTTTTATAGCCGGTGAAATTTTTGGGTCAATGTTTTTACACGTTCTTCCGTTTCTGGCGTAATTGCTCCGGGCATCAGTCGCCAACTCCAGTTGCTTTTGGTGGAAGAAGGTTTATTCATACGTGCTGTTTCGTTTAATCCTAATACATCCTGCATGGGTAAAATAACCGTTTTAGCAACAGACGCGTAAGCCATATCAGCCATTACCTCATTTACCGTATTTTCTGAAACTTCCCTGCCTGCATATTGCGCTAATTGCCGGTGACTGTTTCTCCCCTCGTGGTGGTACCAGCCGAGCACTGTATTATTATCGTGCGTGCCAGTATAAACTATAAAATTTTCGGTATAGTTATGCGGCAGGTACGGGTTTTTATCCATGTCGTCATCAAAAGCAAACTGCAAAATCTTCATACCGGGCAGGTTAAATTCATCGCGCAGCTTATATACTTTATCATCTATCACCCCTAAATCTTCTGCAATAAACGGCAGGCTTCCCAATTGTTTTTTCGCTGTTTTAAAAAGATCAGCGCCTGGCCCAGGCATCCACGCCCCATTTTTAGCAGTAACTGCACCTTCCGGCACTTCCCAGTATTCGGCAAAAGCACGGAAGTGATCCAATCGCACCAGGTCAAACAATTCCATATTCTTTTTTAACCGGTCTATCCACCAGTCGTATTGCCGGCTTTTTAATACATCCCACCGGAAAACGGGCATGCCCCAAAGTTGCCCTTCATCGCTAAATGCATCCGGCGGAACACCGCCCTGTCCGGTCATGCCGCCTTCTTCATTCAGACAAAAGATTTCCCGGTTTGACCACACGTCTGCCGAATCATAACCAATATAAAATGGAAGATCACCAAAAAGCTGAATGCCTAATTGGTTGCAATAGGCCTTTAAGTTTTTCCATTGCCGGGAAAAAATAAATTGCAGCCACTTAATTTTATCCAGCTGATCAGTATGCAGGTTTGTTAATCGTTCCAATGCATCTTCCTGCCGCTGTTTATAGGGTTCCGGCCAGTGGAACCAGGGAGCACCGTTATATTGTTCTTTTAATACGGTGTAAAGTGCGAAATCGTTAAGCCACCCGGATTCGGTGGCGCAGAAGTTGGAAAACTCTTGCTGCATAGCATCGTTTCCAGATTTCTGAAAGGCATTCCATGCTTGCTGAAACAGTGTATCTCTTACTTCTTTCGCTTTTTTAAAATCTACAATTGTATGATGCGGAAGGTGGTAGGATGGAAGTTGTTCTGGATTTAGCAGGCCATCTTCTGCCAGCAGTTCCGGGCTTATTAATAAAGTATTGCCCGCCATACTGGACACCGAACTATATGGCGAATAAAACTGCCCTTCTTCAATGGGATTTAATGGCAAAAGCTGCCAGTATTTTTGATGAGTGCGATGAAGAAAATCAGCAAATGCCATTGCTTCCGGACCCATATCGCCTATGCCGAAAGGAGCGGGCAGCGAGGTAATATGCATTAAAATCCCGGCAGCACGTGAAACCGGTATATGAAGCTTTAATAAGGCAAACGGAACGGTGTGAAAAATGTCTTGCACCTGTAATGTTTTTTGAAGTCTGGCAGAGGTGAGAAATAGACGGTGCTCCCAGTTGCCGGCAGCTTCTTCCGGCAAAACAATACAGGTGTTTTTCCAGTTTAAATCTATCGCTTCATTAATACCTTGTTCTTTACATAATTCGGCCGGATGCAATGCCACTGCCACTATATACCAATCTGATTGATAGTTGCGGGCAAAAGCCAGTACGTTTTTTTTGTAATTTCCTTCTATCGGCAAAGGAATATAAGCACCTTTTGAAAAAAGATCTATATGCAGTTTGCGTTCATTAAATAATGTATGCATCAGCCACAACTTTATTTGTGCATTAGACCGGCTTTTCCAAAGCTCCCTCCATAAATTCTCCGGCTGGTGTTTACTATAGCTTGTCAGGTCTTCTAATATTTTTTGACGTTTTTCATAATCAATCAGGCGGCGGTTATCAGGATCTACCAAACTCAAATCCCACAGCTCCGTTCCCTGGTATATATCGGGTATACCCGGGCTCATAAACTTTAATATCAATTGCGACAATGAATTAATCATTCCAAACCTTGCTACCTTTTGATGCAGGGGCTCAAAGCTTTTCCAAAAAGGTGTGCTTTTATTAAGCAGCGAAGTAGCAAAGCCAGTAGCGGCCGTTTCGTATGCTTCATTGGAGTCTCTCCAATTTGAATGTCTTTTTGCTTCCCGAAGTGCCTTTTGCAGGTATTCTTCCAGACGTCCTTTAAAAGTATCTTCATCATCTGCATCAACTGGGTAGGTACTGATCAGCGTCTGGTAAATAAAGTATTCATCGTTTGCATCCGGGGCACCACTTTGCTTTAAATCCTTATTCAGAGCCTGCCAATGCTGCACTGCTTGCAGCCATTCATCAGGCAGGTCGGTTAATACATTCAAGCGCCCATGTACATCTTCGCCGCGCTTGGTATCATGCGTGGCTGTGGCATTCATAGTAAGCGGCCAGCGCTGCTGCCTCTTTATCATTTTCTGATGAAATTCTTCTTCCGTATATCCAAATGTCTTCGGAGTATCGCCTACTTCATTATGACCTATAAAACGGTTGTACGTGTACATCAACGTGTCTTCCACACCTTTTGCCATTAACGGCCCGGTAAATTGCATGCAACGCTGATAAAATTCCAGTGCTCTTGCCTTGAAGGTTGCATTACCTACCTGTGGGGTTTTTATTAATATTTCTTCCAATATACCCACTGCCTGCCTCAGCGATACATCTTTATCCTTTATGCGGTTGAATATGTCCTGAATGTGTTGCGCTTCTTTTTCTTCAAGCGGTAAATGGTTGCCATAGTACCGGTATACCGGGCATTCAATTAAAAATTCTGCTATCGCTTTTTTAAGATCCTGTGGTGTGATGCTGTTGATTACGTTTTCTTCCAGCAGGTTCAAATCCAGTAACAGTTTGTACAGGTTCTCCAGTTCGCCGCCCATATGGCCATATAAAATAAGTGCTTTCTTATTGCGAAGTTGCTGCTGTATGGAAGTATGGCTGTTTACCAGCTTTTGATAAAATTGGGTAAACGCTTTTTCGCTGCTGTTTTGTGTAAATAAATTGTTTACAATCGAAAGAAAATCGTAACCGGTAGTGCCTTGTATTGGCCAATGCTTTGGCAGATTTTCTTCCGATTCGATGATTTTTTCAACTACTATATAGGTTTCCTCACCGGTAAGTTTTCTAAGGTCCTGCAAATATTTTGTAGGATTATAAAGCCCATCAATATGGTCAATTCTTAAGCCTTGGAAGATGCCTTCATCCAATAAGACTTTTATATACTGGTGATAATACTGGAAAACTTCATCATCCTGTATATTGAGACAAATCAAACCATTAACTGTAAAGAAGCGGCGGTAATTGATCTGCGTGTCTGATTCCAACCAGTAGCACAGCCGGTAGGATTGTTTGTTTGCTATTTGATGAAGCAATTCTTTATCCGCATTTACTTTATCAAAACAGCCCTCGATATATGTTTTTACTGCATCGTTATTCATCAGGGCGGCCAACTGCAGCCGGAATTCCTGCCAGCGTTCATGATATATGACTGCATCTTCAGTTTCAGGAATTTCTGATATTAATTGTACAATGGATTGCGTCTGGTTATCTGCATCTGCTTGTAAGATGGTGGTATAACTATATGGGCTTAACGGGAAAAAACTATCAAAATATTGAAAAACCAACCGTTGATCCCGGTAAGTTATTTTGAGGTCTCCCTTGTCTATCACCTCTTCCAGCGGCGCTCCTAAAAAAGGCGCCATCAATCGTCCATGAAATAACTGGCCTGTCCATGTAACGTCAAAAAAAGAAATATAAATAGATTGCGGACCTTTCTCCAACACATCCATCAACCAGGGATTATTATGATGATAAGCCATGTGGTTGGGCACAATATCCTGCAGCCACTGCATACCTGCTTCTTTTAATGTGCTGCTTATTTTTTTAAGCTGGTGCTCTGTTCCTATTTCGGGATTGATGCGATGTGGGTTCACGCCATCATAACCATGAGTACTGCCGGGCACCGATTCTAAAATGGGAGCAGCATATATGGTACTTACACCCAGGTTTTTGAGGTAAGAAATGATACTTTCAAATTCCTGAAAAGAAAATTCTTTATGAAATTGCAAGCGGTAAGTGGCTATTGGGTTAAACATAATGAAGTACAAAGGTTTTGGAATGGAAAAGATAAAAAGGTAGCAGGCAACCGCTACCGTTTTTATATTATTGAAACACTATCTCTATTTAATCAGATTGCAAAATGCTTTTTCACATTGCCAAACTCAGGAAAGTTGTTTAAGCACCATCACGGCACGGCCTTCTACTTTCACAATTTGACCAGCTAAAACTTTTACACCTTCCTCTTCAATACAATTTTCATGCGTGTCTAAAACTTTTGTCCAAACCTTCCCGTATTTTTTGGGCGGAAGTGTATAACTTAAAGCGCCATGGTACGCATTAAAAATCACATAAAAGCTATCATCAATAATCTGCTGTCCTTTTGGCCCTACAGACCGGATGCCCCGGCCATTGAGGTATACTCCCAGCGATTTTGCAAAATCGTGCTTCCAGTTTTCTTCCGGCATCTCTATACCTTCCGGCAAAAACCAGGCAATATCATCGAGCCTGAGCCCTTTTATTGGTTGCCCTTTAAACCATTCCCTTCGGCGAAATACGGGATGGTTTTTACGAAAGTGAATCAATTTTTTTGTAAATTCTAACAGGTTAGTATCAACTTCTTTCCAGTTAAGCCAGGATATTTCATTGTCCTGGCAATACGCATTATTATTGCCTCCTTGTGTACGTCCAAGTTCATCTCCGGCTACTAACATGGGTACGCCCTGCGATAAAAAAAGAGTGGTAAGAAAGTTGCGCTGCTGCTGCTCTCTAAGCTCCAAAATTTCTTCATTATCCGTTGGTCCTTCCACACCACAATTCCAGGAGCGGTTGTGGCTTTCTCCATCATTGTTGTCCTCACCATTTTCCATATTATGTTTTACGTTATACGATACCAGATCGCGTAAAGTAAAACCGTCATGTGCGGTTATAAGATTGATACTGGCGGTAGGCCTGCGGTAGTCATTTTTATATAAGTCGGAACTGCCGGTAAAACGTTCTGCAAATTCACCCAATATGCTGTCGGCCCCTCTCCAGTAATCCCGCATACAATCGCGGTACTTACCATTCCACTCGGCCCAGCCCGGAGGAAATTTACCTACCTGGTATCCGCCTTCCCCAATATCCCAGGGTTCTGCTATCAGTTTTACCTGCGATATTACAGGGTCCTGGTGAATGATATCAAAGAAAGAACCCAGCCGGTCTACTTCGTGAAGTTCCCGTGCTAGTGTAGCGGCAAGGTCAAACCGGAAGCCGTCTACATGCATATCCAATATCCAGTAGCGCAGGCTGTCCATTATAAGCCGCAGCACTGTGGGCAGCATGGCATTCAGGGTATTGCCGGTGCCGGTATAATCCATATAAAAACGCTTGTTATCCGTTAACCGATAGTAAGAAGCATTATCAATACCCCGGAAAGAAAGGGTGGGACCGAGCTGGTTGCCTTCACCAGTATGATTGTACACCACATCTAATATAACCTCAATACCTGCCTTATGAAGCGCTTTAACCATATTTTTAAACTCATATACCTGTGCACCTAATTGATTGCTACTGCAGTAGCGTACGTCCGGTGCAAAAAAGCCGATGGTATTGTATCCCCAATAATTGGTGAGGTCTTTATCTTTTAAAAGACGGTCTGATACAAAATGATGCACCGGCATTAATTCTACAGCCGTAATACCGAGCTCCTTAAAATATTTTAAAGTAACGGGATGGGCCAGGGCAGCATACGTACCCCTGATTTTAGGAGGTATATCCGGATGTAGCTGCGTGAAACCTTTCACATGCGTTTCATAAATAATGGTTTTATGGTAGGATATTTTGGGTGGTGTGTCTCCCTCCCAGTTAAAGTTATGATCAATAACTACTGACTTTGGCATGAAAGGAGCGCTATCGGTAGTACTAAAACTTAAATCTGCATTTGGATTTCCCAACTCATATCCAAACAAGGCATCGTTCCATTGCACCGTACCTGATATGGCTTTGGCATATGGATCAATTAAAAGTTTATTGGCATTAAAGCGATGGCCATTATGAGGTTCGTAAGGGCCATGCACCCGGTAGCCATACAACTGGCCGGGCTTTAAACCAGGCACATAGGCATGCCATACATGGTGCGCTATTTCGGTGATTTCAATTTTTACCGATTCTTTTTTATCATCTTCACTATTAAATAAGCAAAGCTCTATTGCAGTAGCATATTCAGCGTATAATGCAAAATTTACTCCCGCTCCGTCATAAGTTGCGCCTAATGGAAATGGACTTCCAGGGTATACCGTTTTATTCATTTGTTGCAAGCGTTTAAAATGTCCTGATGTAATTGCTAGTTTCTATATGCAAGTATAAGCAGATAATGATAGTTGAGACCAGTATATTACTAAGATATGGTTTATATAAAATGAATCAGATTGCAAAATTAGTTTGAACAATGGGAATGCCAACTTATTAATATTCCCCTGTAGCCGGGTAATAATATAGCGTACTTTTATCGCATGAGAATACAATTGCATATAGATATACAGGAAGAAGATGGAAGGCTTTGGTACAAACGCTATTTTATAGAAGGTTTTCCCTGCCTTCCTAACCTTTACAATTTTATAGAAGTGGCCAGTATCCTGAATGGGGTGGAAGAAGATGAGCAGCTTTTAACAACCGCAGATAAAAAGGTGTATTATGTGTCGCAAATTGTATGGCTGAAGGACGAGTCTGGCATTTATCCATTGGTAGTATGCAGCGAAAGAGAAGCGCAGCCGGAAGGGCAGTAAATCTTTTAAATAAATAAGAAGGCCACTAAAATTATTAGTGGCCTTTTGACGTTTATACGTCTCAGATATTTTGATGGATAAAACCCGGTTAGGCGATACTAACCGAAGGTTTCCATGAATGATCTGTAGATTGCATGAATACCTCCTTTTCTTTGATGAGACATGAAGATAGTAAAAAATTTAAAATCACAAGATGTACAAAATAAATTTGTTGTCACTGCAAACCTTTTTAGCATTTTGTAAGTATTTTATATAAAAGAGTGGTCAGAGAGAGCTTTTTAATTAATTAATAATCAATACAATACAAAACAATTGATTAATTTTTTCTTTTTTAGCAATGGTTCTTAAATTTGTGTATAAAATAAGCTACTTTTATTATGGTAATCAACTGTCAAACCAGTGCGTTTACCCTCTGTTTCTTCTCTTTCACCGAGTTTGATAAAGTGTCATCTTCTGATTAAACTATTTTGAATCTTTTATTTCCAATATAATCTTATGACAGTCTTTCAATATCATCAATTAAATGAAGCGGAGCAGCTTGATACACTGGAACATTCGGGTACTTTATTAGCTGAAAGAGACGGGAGGTTTTGCCATGTGCGGCTCTATCAAATTGAAGATTTCTATATAGAGGTGTATCAGCACATGCACTTTAATGTAGTGGTGCATATCAACTGCTTCACCGACACCGATTATTTGGAACCGTATTTAAAAGCTATGGATGTAGATGCACTGGTATTTGCTAGCTGATTTTCCGAGCCCCAATGTTCATCAATAAATACCCAATAAATAATGATGAAAAAGGTATCAGTAGATACCTTTTTCATCATAGCTAATCAATTGTTCGGTAAGCGAAGCGTTCACTCCATCTTTATTAGTAAGCACCCGCCGAAGCAAATCGTGTATGGTTATGATTCCCGCAAGGTTTCTATCCGCATCATAAGCCGGTAAGTACCGGGTTTTATGCATATTAATCATATGAATGCAATGCTCCAACGTATCGCTCAATTCTACAATCGGCAAGTCACGCGTCATTACTTCCTGCACGGTAGCCGAACTACTGGTGCGTCCTTTTAATATGACGTTGCGGCTGTAATCTCTTTCGCTGAAAATGCCTTGATATGAGTCGCCATCCATTACTACGAGGTAGCTTAGGTTCACCGTATTCAGCATATTTAATGCATCTATCACAAGGGCATGAGGGCTGATGGTATTAAAAGCTTTCGGTTTTCCGGCCAGTATTTCTTTTACAGTGCGCATAGTAGGTTTTTAAATTTTGTTACAATAGATAAAGGTAACCGCTTACCATTTTATAAAATGATTGGGGAATTAGTTTAACAAATATTGGGCAGCTATATCAATATCAGATCATACAGCCAGTACCGGTTTCGGCAACATTTCACTTATTTTAAGCCCATAAATTCCTGTTTATAAACTGGATGGTTATTTTAACTTAGTATGTAATCTTTTCTGTA
>JAICHT010000108.1 GCA_025924755.1 Chitinophagaceae bacterium
GCAAACAGGTTAGCAGTAAAGATTTGTTTTTATATCAGCCGGATACGGCTTACCGGGTATCTGGCAGCAGCACATTAGATAAAGTCGTGTCAGCAGAAGATGCAGACGATGATATGCCGGCACCTACCGGCACCGCAGGAGCCAACCCGGTATCGGGAGTTTCCATATATTATCAGCTGCCGGATAGTGTAAAAAAAGACAGTGCACTTACCCTGGAAATAATGGATGCACAAGGAAAACTGGTGCGTAAATTCATCAATAAAAAAGACAGCTTGTTTGTGAGCTTCCCCGGTGGCCCAAGCGCTGAACCGGTACTAAATGCGGCAGCCGGATTGAACCGTTTTGTATGGGATCTGCGCTATCCTACTTTGCCCGGCGTACCTGCTGTTTTTATTGAAGGAAATTACGAAGGCCACAGGGTAGCCCCAGGCACGTACACCGCTCACCTGAAATGGAATGGACAAGAACAAACAGCTTCTATTACGGTGCTTCCTGATCCGCGCATAAATGCCAGCCCCGCCGACTATGCGCAGCAAAATACATTAGCTATTGCGGTGGAGGATGGTGTAAGAGATATTCATAACTCTGTATTGCGGATGCGTAAAATAAAAAAGCAAATAACAGATTTGGACGATTTACTGCAAAGCCGTCCGGATATGGCTAATATTGTTGGTAAAGGAAAAGAAGTAATCAAGAAGATCAATGCATGGGAAGATGAATTGGTTCAAAACAAAGCCCAGTCAAATGATGATGTAATTAATTATGTAAACAAACTAAGTGCGGATTACATTTTTTTAAATGGAGAAATTGACGCCAATACGCCTTATGTTACCAAGGGCCAGCAAGACCGTTTGGTAGAGTTGAATGCTATTTGGCAAAAACATAAAACAGCTATGAATTCTATTTTGCAAAATGATGTGGCAGCTTATAATCAACTATGCAATGCCGCAAATTTGCAGAAGATCATTGTGCCCGTTGCACAGCCATAGTATTCTGATATTAATAAAAAGCTGCCTCACTACTGAGGCAGCTTTTTATTAATAGACCATATCAAATTAATAAGGCTTAGCTTCTTTAGCATTTTCTTCTGCTTCCGCCACTGCTTCATGCGAGTCGGCTGACCCGATAGGCCCTTTTTGCATTGGATCACCCATTGCATTTTTTAAACCTTCTGCCACCCTGCGGCCATATTCCGCATCACATTTTGTAAATAGTTCCACCATTTTGTCCTGAATGATTTTATTAGCTGATTTTAAGGTGTTTACCAAATTTAAAATCAAATCTTCTCTTTCCCAATCTTCAAACATTCTAAACCGTTCGCCTGCCTGTTTAAAATCATTGGTGCGATCAATTTTTTGACGTACCAGGTCCGCATTATAATGGGGTGTGTAATCCTTGCCGCTTTTCGGTGCTTCTTTTAAGCCTCCCAGCGATGAGGGCTCGTAATTTACATGCGGATTTTGCCCCGGAACCATATCTACTTTATAAGCCATTTGCCCGTCACGCTGATTGCTGGCCACTTGTTTTTTTGGTGCATTGATAGGCAGTTGCAGGTAGTTGGCGCCTACTCTGTAGCGTTGCGTATCGGAATACGAAAAGGTGCGTCCCTGCAGCATTTTATCATCCGAAAAATCCAGGCCATCAACCAATACACCGGTACCAAATGCCGACTGTTCTACTTCCGCAAAATAATTTTCCGGGTTTTTGTTTAATATCATTTTACCAACCGGTAAAAAAGGAAACTGGTCTGTAGGCCATATTTTAGTATCATCCAATGGATCAAAATCCAGTTCCGGATGGTCATCATCACTCATAATCTGTACGCATAACTCCCACTCAGGATAATTGCCTTTTTCAATGGCTTCATACAAATCCTGCGTAGCATGGTTGAAATTTTTTCCTTGTATCTCCATGGCCTGCGCCTGCGTTAAATTCTTTACACCTTGCCTTGGTTCCCAATGATATTTTATAAGCACCGCCTTGCCCTCTTCATTTACCCATTTGTAGGTATTAACGCCCGAGCCTTGCATTTGGCGGTAATTAGCAGGAATGCCCCATGGTGAAAATAAAAACGTAACCATATGCATTGCTTCGGGTGTGTTGCAGATAAAATCAAAAATGCGTTCGCCACTCTGGATATTAGTTACCGGATCGGGTTTTTGCGAATGGATCAAATCCGGAAACTTAATAGCATCGCGGATAAAAAATATTTTAAGATTGTTGCCCACCAGGTCCCAGTTGCCATCTTCTGTATAAAATTTTACAGCAAACCCACGTGGGTCACGTAAAGTTTCCGGAGAATGCATGCCATGACCTACCGTAGAAAAACGCACAAACACGGGTGTTTGTTTTCCTTTTTCCTGAAACAGTTTTGCTCTCGTATATTTAGCTATTAGCTCGTTTCCTACGGTTCCGTATGCTTCAAAGTAGCCGTGGGCGCCTGCTCCCCTTGCATGCACTACCCGTTCAGGAATACGCTCCCGGTCAAAGTGCGAAAGCTTTTCTATAAATTGATAATTCTCAAGTGTAGCTGGTCCACGGTTGCCTACAGTACGCATGTTTTGATTATCGGTAACCGGGTGTCCCTGCCGCGTAGTAAGTGTATTTGACTTGTCAGTACCTATATCTTTCTTAGCATTCCCGTTGGTTTCTTTTGCTTTAAAGCCCTGGTTAGGCATTTCATCTTTCTTCATAATTGAGAAGTTTTAATATTAATAATTGTCTCTCGTGATCATACGGCAGGAACAGTAACGGCACTCAAAGTTAATGCCAGCAACCATGTGTTTCTATATCACCGCAGTATTAAAGCAATCAGCAGGTTATAAACACTTTTGATTAGAAATAAGTTGACAGGCATCCCTTATAATTTACAACTTTTCTTTAGATATTAGCAGTTTATTTATTTTATGCCAGGCTTGATATACCGCGACGCTACTATACAGGATCTTCCGGAAATTGTTGCCATTTATAATGCTACCATCCCGTCGCGTATGGTTACGGCTGATACCGAGCCGGTTACCGTAGAAAGCCGGCTGGATTGGTTTCACGAACATTCGCACAATTACCGTCCCCTGTGGATTATTGAAGATGATCAAAAAACAATTATAGGCTGGGTGAGTTTTCAATCGTTTTATGGCAGGCCTGCATATAATGCCACCGTAGAGGTAAGCATATACCTAAATGAAAATTATAGGGGCAAAGGATTGGGTAAACAGGTGTTGCAGCATTGCATACAGGTATGCCCTCAATATGGCATCAAAACGCTTTTAGGGTACATCTTTGCGCATAATAGCCCTAGCCTGAATTTATTTAAACAAGCCGGTTTTGAAGAATGGGGACATTTAGATAACATCGCATCGCTTGATGGTATTGAACGAACACTGGTAATAGTAGGCAAAAGAATTGCGTAAACTTTTATTAGTGTCGTTCAATATTCAACTATATACTCTTAGCTATTTATCCACTTAGATTTGCGAATAAGGTGCCGGCGTTAAAAACGTAGCTGTAATATGCGATACCAGTTTAGCATCGGTATATTCCGGTGTAGTGCTTAGCTTTTTCCATTCGGGGTCAGTTCCAAATGCTTTCCATTCTTTATCATGCTCCGCCATATCTTCATAGGTAAGCATATAGGTAAGATTCGGCCTTAACTCACCAATCAGGGTTTCACCAAAAAACACCGGCGTAAGTCCGGCCTTTTTAAAGATGGTCATTTCACCGGCGTTATTAAACATCTCAATTTTCTTTTTCCCGGCACTTTCGCTGGCGCTTTCATAACGGCGTAGTTCAAAGATCCGGGGCTTTTTTTCTGGTATCGCCAGTTGCGGCATTTGTTCAAAGGCTTCCAGCAGCGAACTTTCTATACGTTCATAGGCAGGGTCCGTAGCAGGTGCATTTAAATAAGCGGCCCCGGCTTGTTGGTAGGCAGTATCATTAACCAGACTATGCTGTACTTTTAAAAAATCGTCCAGAGATTTAAAAGGTATCAGCACATATAATTTTGTTTGCCCTTCGGGTTTCAGTTCTGTAAACACGCCAATATTTTTGCTTCCTAAACGATTGTACGCCGGTATCGCCGCATTTTTAAAATAATCTTCTACCAGCTTTTGCTGTACGTCGTTTTTTAATGTATATACACGCAGCTCGTAAAACTCCGAATTCACTTTTTTATTTTTAGTTTCCATAGCATTGCCTATAGCAGGAAGCATACCACCCATGGTACCGGTTAACAAAGATGCTTTTACAAACGAACGCCTTTTCATAGTTCAACTTTTGCATAAAGATATTTGAGTTTTGCTAGTAATGTTTTTGAGAGCGCTGATAATTTTTTCTACCAGTTTTTATAGCCTTATATCCTGTCTTCTACTAAGCCTTTCTTCCATAAAATTTTTAATAAACGTCTAAATGAAAATTAATATGGACGATATTCAATCCCTTTCTAATTTAAAACAATAAATTGCAACACATATTAACGATTCAAAATAAAATTATTCTTGCTGTATGAAAAAAACACTCGTATTGCTTAGTTGTTGTTTTTTATCTGCCGTGTCGTTTTGCCAGGCAGATACCTCCGAAATTGCGGTAGTTCCCATACCGGTTTCCGTTTCTAAAAGCACCGGTCATTTTTCTTTACCTCAAAAAGTGGTAATCGAAGCAGGCACACAACCGGAAATGAAACAGGTAGTTGCTTTTTTAAAAGACCGTATGGCTACACCCACCGGCAGGCAGGTTTCTACTGCAGGCAACGCTTCTACAGCTACTATCCGTTTAGTATTAAATAAAACAACCGATAATGTAATTGGTAAAGAAGGCTATCACTTATCGGTTACTCCAAAAGGTATTGTTATCAAAGCCAATGCTCCGGCGGGTTTATACTATGGCGTACAAACGCTGGTGCAATTGTTTCCAAAAGAAATCGAAAGCGCCACGGCCGTTGCTAATGTAAACTGGCAGGCCCCCTGCGTAGAGATAACCGATTATCCACGCTTTGGCTGGCGGGGATTGATGTTTGATGTATCGCGTCACTTCTTTACCAAAAAGGAAGTAGAGAAGTATATTGATGATATGGTGCGTTATAAGTTAAATGTGCTGCACTTGCACCTCACCGATGATGAAGGCTGGCGTATTGAAATTAAAGGCTTGCCGAATCTTACTAAAGTAGGCGCCTGGAACGTGAAGAAAGTAGGCTACTTTGGTTCATTTACCCCACCCGACTCTACTGAGCCCCGCGACTATGGCGGCTTTTATACACAAGATGATATTAAAGAATTGGTGCAATATGCTAAGGAACGATTTGTAAATATTCTGCCGGAAATAGATGTGCCGGGCCACAGCCTTGCAGCCGTAGTTTCGTATCCTGATTTATCCTGCACGCAAGGTGCGGACAAGTATCATGTGCGTTCCGGAGAATCCATCATGGACTGGTCGCACGGTGCGCCACCAATAGCTTTGGTAGATAATACGCTTTGTCCTGCCAATGAAAAAGTATACGTATTCCTCGATAAAGTATTAACACAGGTTGCCCAGTTATTTCCTTTTCAATACATCCATATGGGTGGCGATGAATGCCCCAAAAACTTCTGGGAAAAAAGTGATGCAGTAAAAGCACTGATGCAAAAAGAAGGGTTAAAGAATATGGAAGAAGTGCAAAGTTATTTTGAAAAAAGACTAGAGAAGATTGTAGAATCGAAGGGGAAAAAATTTATGGGATGGGATGAAATACTGGAAGGCGGACTGGCACCGGATGCAGCGGTAATGAGCTGGCGCGGCATGCAGGGCGGCGTTGCAGCGGCAAAAATGCACCACGATGTAGTAATGAGCCCTACCACCTTTGCTTACCTCGATTATATGCAGGCCGACGCAATAGTAGAACCTCATATTTATGCCACACTTCTGCTGAGTAAAGCTTACCAGTTTGAGCCGGTGCCGGATAGCGTGGATGCTAAATACATCATTGGCGGACAGGCAAACTTATGGACAGAGCAGGTGTACAATATGCGCCAGGCAGAGTATATGACGTGGCCAAGAGGAATGGCGTTGGCAGAAACGGTATGGTCGCCTAAAGCAAAGAAAAACTGGAACGGCTTTGTAGGCCGCGTAGAAAAACAGCTTGGGCGATTAGACGAAGCAGAAATAAAATATGCACCCAGTATGTACGACCCGATCTTTACCGTAAGCCGTACCGCAGATAAACAATTAAAAATAGAATTGACTACGCAGATACCCGGGCTGGATATTTATTACAGCTTTGATAACTCGTATCCCGACCGGTTTTATCCTAAATACACCGGGCCACTGGTGCCACCGAAAGATGCCGTAATGCTCAGGGTCATCACCTACAAAGGCAAGAAACCTGTAGGCCGGATGAATAGCATGCCTATAGAAGAACTGAACAAGCGGGCAGATGGAAAGAGTCAGGAATAATAAATTTATTAGCAGGAAACCGGGTAACCTCATAAACCGGTTTCCTGCTATACCAAAACAACTAAAACGATTGCTATGCCAATAGAAGGAACTGTAAAAACCAACCGCAATAAAGTAATTAAATTACCCAATTTCAAAACGCAAATCACACCCGGCCAGCGGCTTTATTCGCTGGATGCCCTAAGAGGTTTTGATATGTTTTGGATTATGGGTGCTGAAGAAATTTTTCATACTATGGCCAAAGCTACCGGCGGCGCTTTTTGGGTAGCAGGCTCCAACCAACTTACGCACCCGGCCTGGAATGGCTTTCACCTGTACGATCTTATCTTTCCATTATTTCTTTTTATGGCTGGGGTAGCCACTCCATTTTCTGTAGGCCGCGAATTAGAAAAAGGAAAATCAAAAAACCAACTGTTGCTTCGCGTTATCAAACGAGGATTGATACTGGTGCTTCTGGGCCTCGTTGTCAATAACGGCATACAGATAAAGCCACTCGCCGAAATACGATTTCCTTCTGTATTAGGACGCATCGGCCTGGCATATATGTTTGCCAATATCATTTATTTATATACTAGCTGGCGCGGACAGGTTATCTGGTTTTTTTCTATCATTATCGGGTATTGGTTATTGCTAAAATTTACAGCAGCTCCAGGCTTCGCGCCGGGGGATTTGACGATGGAAGGCAATTTCGCTTCTTATATTGACCGTACCATTTTGCCCGGTAAACTTTACTTAGGCATACACGACCCCGAAGGTTTGATATCCACAGTCCCCGCTATCAGCACAGGCTTACTAGGCATATTGGCCGGCGATGTATTGAAAAACGGGTTGATGACCCCACAGAAAAAAGCATTGTACTTAGCAATAGCCGGGGCCATTTTTTTAGCACTGGCTCAACTATGGAATTTGGATTTCCCAATTAATAAAAACCTGTGGACGAGTTCTTTTGTACTCAATGTAGGAGGAATTAGTTTACTGCTCCTTTCTGCTTTTTACTATGTAATTGATGTGTTGGGCTACAAAAGCTGGGCATTCTTCTTTAAGGTTATCGGCATGAATTCCATATTGATTTATATCAGCGGAAAATTTATTGACTGGCATTATACCACCAATGGTTTTTTCAAATGGCTGGGGCAATTAACAGCTTCTCCTTACGATGCAGTAGTTATGGCTATTTGCTTCGTAGCGGTTAAATGGTTGTTCCTTTATTTTATGTACCGTCACAAGGTTTTTTTACGGGTGTAAATACTTTTGGCATTAACGTAATGCTATTGAAATAATGGCTGCCACTATTATTAATCGAAGAACGTTTCTAAAGCTTTCTACCTACACGGCTGCTGCGTTGGCTATCTCTCTAAGCAATGGCTGCAGCAATCGTACAATAGACGCAGCCGCCGTACCTCCATTATTTTTTTCGCATTTGGTAGATGTAAAAATGATACTGGATACCGGCAAAGCGTACCTGGCAAAATTCCCGGCTGAAAATCATCAGGATAAGCTCACTGATTTGCTGCAAAACAACCATTCCTTTACCGGTACTCAGGATGCAGCAGCTATCCGTTCTTATCTTAATAGTGAAGTGGAAAATGATTTTAAAACCGGCAAAGTAGTTATGGTAAACGGTTGGGTACTGTCTGTAACAGAAGCCCGCCAATGTGCACTTCTTTCATTGTTACACCAATAACATAGTCTCACAATGCATATTGATGCCAGGCATATTGAAAACAACACTATAATTGAAGGGGATATTTGTATTATTGGTGCTGGTGCGGCAGGCATCAGTATGGCGTTGGAATGGATGCATACACCTTATAAAATCATTTTGCTCGAAGGTGGTGGTTTTGAATATGAGGCTAGTATGCAGGATCTATATAAAGGCAAAACGACTGGCCAGCGATACTATCCGCTGGAATCGGCCCGGCTGCATTATTTTGGGGGTACCACCGGTCACTGGGCTGGCTTTTGTTCACCTCTTGATGACATCGATTTTAAGAAGCGGGATTGGGTGCCTCATAGCGGATGGCCTATTCAGCGAAAAGACCTTGACCCTTATTATGCACGGGCACAAAAGAATTTAGATCTTGGTCCATATGATTATAGTGCTTCGTATTGGCAAAAACAAGATCCATCTTTAAAGTCACTTTTGCCGGAGAACGATACTGTATGGAATAAAATGTGGCAGTTCAGTCCACCTACTCGTTTTGGTACAAAGTATAAAGGCACCATACTCGAAGCAAAAAACATCCATTTATATACTTACGCCAATGTAGTGAACATAGTAGCCAATGATGCTGTTTCTGCCATAACAGAAGTTGCCGTAAAAAACCTTGCAGGTAAAGAACATACCGTTAAAGCAAAACAATTTATAGTGGCCTGCGGCGCTATTCAAAATGCCCGGTTGCTGCTTGCCTCCAATCAACAGGCTACAAAAGGAATCGGTAATAATAATGATTTGGTGGGACGGTATTTCATGGAGCATCTTGAAATAAAATCTTCCGAATTGTGGCTGGCAGAATCGGATCTTCTTAAGCTATATATGTGGGATTTTGGTAAAACAAAAGCCCGTGCAGAACTTGCCATTACAGCACAGCAGCAACAGGCCCATAAAATACTAAACGGAACGGCTTCGTTAACACCATTGGAGATTGCCAAAAATCAACCTGCTTTTATTGACATCTGGACAGCAGACCCAAAAGAACGGGCAAAGAACATGAAAGCGTATTCAGGCAATGAAAAATCGAGTAATCCTGCTAATGGCTATAAAGCGTTTCAGCTTTTTACACGCATTGAACAAGCACCCAATCCTGCAAGCCGCATTACACTGGATACGGAAAAAGATGAACTGGGAATGCCCCGTGCCATATTGCACTGGGAGTTAACGCCGCTTGAAAAAAGAAGTATCCGAACTATATATCAACTTATGGGTCAGCAGCTAGGCATAGCAGCTAAAGGACGTATTAGAATGATGGAATACCTGCAAGAGGAAAATGATAATACCTGGCCGTCTTTTACAGGCGGCGGGTGGCACCATATGGGCACCACCCGCATGAGCAACGATCCGAAGCAAGGCGTAGCAGATGCAAATTGCAAAGTACATGGCCTGGCCAATTTATATATGGCCGGATCTTCCTGCTATGTTACCGCCGGTGCACCCAACCCTACTTTGACACTGGTGGCATTAACCTTGCGGCTTTCCGATCATTTAAAAAGCATTCTATCAAAAAGTAAAATTTAAATTTTAACCTTCAAACTAACGCCATATGTTTTGGGATCGCCTAAATGCACGGCTCCAAAATCATAAGCATAGCTGATATACTTTTTATCACCCAGGTTCCTTCCCCAAAACATCACTTCCACATTTTTACAAGCTATACCAAAGCGTGTATTAAACAAACTGTAAGGTGATTGCCTGATGCTATTTGCCAGGTCAAAATATTCGGTTCCTAAATATTTCCATTCGCCTCTTACTATCAATCGCAAGTGTTGTTTTTTCCCAATTTCATAGCTGTATTGTGCGGCCAGCATGGATGTAACGTCCGGTGTAAAAATCTGCCGGTTGCCTTTCAGGTTTACCTCCGAGCCATTCTGCGCTAGTTTCAGGGTTTGGTACTTGGCATCGGTATAACCAAAGCTGTAACCTACTTCCAATCCTTTTGCCGGTGCTGCATTGGCTTCCAGTTCAATTCCTTTGCTGGTTAACCTACCGGTATTTTTTGTAATTGTAACCGCATCAGGCAAAACAAGCGTAGGCACTTGCGCATTGGTTACTGTAGTATAAAAGCCCGTGATGTTCAATAGCAGCCGGTTATTTAAAAAGGTGTTTTTAATACCTACCTCCGTATTATTGCTATACTCCGGTTTAAATGCATATAAGGCCGGTTGAGATGGATCGGAAGAGAGCGGCGTTAATCCGCCTGCGCGGTACCCTTTGCTATAGCTGGCAAATAAAGAATGGTTTTGAGACAAATGATAATCGAGGCTAAGTTTTGGAGAAACAGCACTGAAATGCGCTGTGGCAGCGGTATCCGGCTGATAGTCAAAAGCAGGATTGGCATCTTCGTCTTTTTGATATTGGCCCAATATGCTTTGCTTTTTATGTTCATAATCATACCTGAGCCCGCCGGTAATATCCAGTTTATTAGTAAAGCTATACACAGCCTGGCCATAAAATGCCACTCCCGAACTCTTGGCCTTCGTAGTATTGATCAATGAATAATTAACATCTGGTGAGCCTACATAGGCAGCATCTTTTCCAAAATGAGTCGCTTGCTTTGTGGGTGCATCCTGGTAAAATAAATACGTACCTGCAGTCCA
>JAICHT010000109.1 GCA_025924755.1 Chitinophagaceae bacterium
AAACATATCTACCTTGCCGGTAGCTGCCAAGCGTTGGGTTGTTTCTAATACTTGCTCTTCGGTTTCTGCACTGCAAGGCCCTGCAATAATTAAGGGACGCTTGTTCCATTTTTGTTGCGTAACTTCTTTCATTGTAGCTTCTGATGTTTGCATAATTGTAAATTTAGGCGGCCTCACCCTCTTATCCCTCTCCAAAAGAGAAGGAGGCCAAGCTTTTAATTGTTTTTTAACTTTAGTGCTAACACATCAGCTAAGTGCAATTTTGAACTTTAGCCTTGTGTGTTAGCAAGTCCTCCCACCAGGGAGGATTTAGGAGGGTCTTCCCTTCCCTATTTTATTATTCTTTTAATATTATTTGCGTTCTCAATCAGTTCCTGCAAGTACTCATAATTCTCTTTCTCCAGGCAACTTTTAAACTTGCGCAATTGAGAAATATGTTCATTCAATACATCGAGTATATTCTCCCGGTTCTGCATAAATATGGGCACCCACATAGCCGGATTACTTTTAGCCAACCGTACCGTACTTTCAAAACCACCACTTGCTAATTCAAAAATGGCATCTTCTTCTTTTTCTTTTTCCAATACGGTGTTTGCTAAAGCAAAAGAAGTAATATGAGAAACATGGCTAATGTAAGCGGCATGTAAATCATGAGCCTTTGCATCCATATACACGATGTGCATCCCCAGCTTTTTGTAAATAGCTACTACAAGTTCAACTGCTTTTTCATCACTCTCCTCTTTATTACAAATCACTACGGCTTTATTTACAAAAGCATTTTTAATGGCTGCTTCAGGACCACTATATTCTGTACCCCACATTGGATGCGTAGCTACAAATTGCTTACGCTTTGGATGTTTTTTTGCCTCTTCAATGATGCGTTCTTTTGTTGACCCTGCATCCATCACCACTTGTTGATCTATCGTATCTAAAATGATAGGTAATACCTTTTCACTTGCATCAACCGGTATAGCTAATATTACTAAATCTGAAGCTTTGACCGCCTCTTTTAATTCGGCCACTTCATCAACAATATTTAACTCCAATGCTTTTTGCTGATGCGCAACATTATTATCTACGCCAATAATTTTTTGTGCAATACCTTTTTCTTTCAATGCTATTGCCATTGAACCACCTATCAAACCAATTCCAATTACTGTTATCGTCATTTTTTTATGCGTTGGATTGCTTCTTCAAAATTTGCAACGGTTGTACATAAGCTTACGCGGATGTATTTTTCTCCGGCGCTTCCAAATATGCCTCCCGGTGTAATAAATACGTTTGAATTATACAATACTTCATCACTTAACTCATATCCATTTTTGTATTGGGCCGGAATTTTCGCCCATACAAACATGCCAACCTGTTCCCTTGAATATGCACAACCTAACAAGTCTAATAATTCAAAAACTTTTTCTCTTCGTTCTCTGTAAATAGCATTTACGCTGTCGTGCCAGTCTTTACCAAGTGTCAGTGCTTTCGCGGCAGCTAATTGTAAGGGCAAAAACATGCCGCTGTCCATATTGCTTTTGAAGCGTAATACTTCGTTGATATGTTGTTCGCTTCCGCAAAGCATACCTATGCGCCACCCAGCCATATTATGACTTTTACTCAATGAGTTTAATTCAATCACTACTTCTTTTGCGCCTGCTACACTTAGTAAACTCATTGGCTTATCATTCAAAATAAAACTGTAGGGATTATCATGAACGATGATGATGTTTTGCTCTTTGGCTAATTGCACTAAGGATTCAAATAACTCTTTTGTAGGCAATTGACCTGTGGGCATGTGAGGATAGTTGACAAATAAAAGTTTCACAGCCCCGGCCCCCTCCTGACCTCTGCCATTAGGTGAGGATGCCAACGCCCTGGCCTCGCTTTTCGAAGACTCTATTATTTGTTTAATTTGCTCAAGGTCAGGAAACCAATTATTTTGTTCTTTTAGTTCGTAATCTACACATTCACCACCGGCTAATTTAACGGCACTTCTGTAAGTGGGATAGCCGGGATTGGGAACTAAGGCTTTGTCTCCTTCGTTTAAGTAGGTCATGCAGATATGTACAATACCTTCTTTAGAGCCAATCAGCGGAAGAATTTCTGTATTAGGATTTAAATCAACACTATACCATGTCGCATACCACTCACTGATAGCATTCCGTAAAACGGGAGAGCCTTTATAGTTTTGATAACCATGCACATTTGGTTTTGCACTTTCTTCCGCCAATACTTTTATTACATCGGGATGTGGTGGCATATCAGGACTGCCAATGCCTAAATTAATCACACGTTTCCCTTCTTTATTCAGGTTATCAATTTCTCTAAGTTTTTTTGAGAAATAATATTCTTCTACACTGCTTAATCGCTTTGCTACTTTCATTTGTGGTATGGTTTCAGGCTCCGTATTCATGATGAATATTGATTAATATATTATGAAACAGTTTTTCCTTTTTTATAAACGCCGTATATCTTCAATTCTTCTGTCAATGGTTTTATTTGCTCAATAACTGTATTGAATTGTTCGGTAGAATCAAACTCCATATCAGCATGAAAACTATATTTCCATTGCTTTTCAGGTATGGGCATACTTTGCAGTTTGCTCAAATTAATACCACCTTCTGCAATTTTGGTTAGCACTTTTGCCAGGCTTCCTCTTGAGTGATCGGTATTAAAATTAATAGACGCTTTATCGCCTTCCTGCATCACATTGCTTTTATCTTCTCTTTGTAAAAATAAAAAACGGGTATAGTTGTTTTTGTTCGATTGAATTTTGGGAGCAATAATATCCAACTCATACATTTCAGCCGCCAGTTTACTTGCAATGGCTGCCGTATGTTTGTTTCGATGTTGATGGATATTCTTAGCACTTAAGGCAGTATCTTCTGTCTCCACCAATTTCCAGTGTGGATGTTTTTCCAGGTAATCGATACATTGTAGTAAAGCCATCGGGTGGGAATGTACTTCCCGGATATCGTCTAAGCTAACACCCGGATTTACCATCAGGTTTTGATGAATCTGCAAGTAAATTTCTCCCGCGATCTTTAAATTACTTTTTTGCAACAAAGAATAATTGGGAAGAATACTGCCGGCAATGGAATTCTCTATTGCCATACATCCACCGTCACTTTCCTTGCTGTTGGCTGCTATTTTCACAACTTCTCTAAAAGTATCGCATGGAATTACCTCCACATCTTTTCCAAAAAAACTCTGCGCAGCTATTTGATGAAAACTGCCTTCATAACCCTGTATCGAAACTTTTTTAGCCATAACTTAAAACAAGAATCCCGGCTCTTGGCCGGGATTCTTTATGTTGATTTTGGTTTATACTAAGCTTTCAACAAAGGCATCCCGGCTCCTATTTTAAAAAAGAAGTAAAAATAAAAAAATCGGTATGCCTTTGCTATAATCATTGCGCAGCAAATATAAAAATGAATTGTTAAGAAAAAAATTATTTTTAACCAGTAGCGAATTCTCAAGACTCCTGTTTATTTTTTTGCTTTTGTATTCTTCTAAAAATCCGATCCCAGCGTTTTTGAAATTCAACACCAATATGCTCAGTAGGCACTTCATCACCAATCAAATGCCCCCAGGGTTTCAATTCTTCTATCCTGTCAAAAATAATTTTTAATACAGCAATAAATGGTATGGAAAGAAACATTCCAGAGATGCCCCACAAAGTACCGCCCAATAAAACTATCAGTATTGAAATCAGCGCATTGATTTGCACTTTGGAGGATACAATCCGTGGTACCAGTATATTATTGTCAATAAATTGAATAATTAGGTAAGCAATAAGTACGGCAATTTGCATGGAAAATCCTTTGCTTACCAATGTAGCTGTTAATATGGGCAATAGTATAGCAACAATACCTCCGATATAAGGAAGTATATTAAGTATGCCGCCAATAACACCAATTACGATAGCATACGGAACGCCGATGATAAGCAAAGCCACACTGTTTAACGTACACACAATAGCTGTTTCAAACAACAAACCTATCATATAGCTTTGAACGGCATTTTTAGTTTGACTTAATATTTCAGCAACTCTTAAAGAATGTTTTTCAAGAAATACCTGAAACAAAAAATCTAATATTAACGGCTTATAAAATAAAAGCAGGAACACGTAAACCGGTATCAGCAATATAATACTTAGTGTTCCTAAAATAGTACCTAGCGTGTGTGTTAATAATTGTTGTCCGCTGGTAACGGCGCTGTTAATCATTGCCACCTGTTTCTGTATGGTAATGCCCAAATGCTGTTGTGTCCACTGCTGAAGTTCGTTAAGCAACACCGCAAATCTTTGCTTAAGCAACGGTACACTTTCAGAGAAGGTTGCAATCTGTGTAGATAGAAAATACAACAAACCTCCTATAACTATAATGGCGATAAATATGGTGATTATGATAGCTATTATTTTGGGCAGCCGCCGCTCCAGCCTGTTATTTAACGGGTTGAGCAATATCGATATTAAAGCAGCTATTGCAAACGGAACTAATACATCTGACAGTACACTTAGAATGTAAACAAAAAGTACCAAACCCAACAAAACAGTAGTCGCTTTAATGTAAAAGGGATACACTTTTACTTCATTTTTTACATCCATACGTTATTCGTTTAGGCACTGTTTTGTTTAATACATTTATTTGTTGCAATGGGCAACAAGTAAATTATGCAAAAAGCAGTCCAGCAAGTTGCTATTAAAAATACAGTATTAGAAGCTACCACTCGTTATTTTTAAAGTAAGGTTACTATTAATTAGCACTAAAAACTTATTTTAAATTTTGATTTTTCCTGCATGAGGTTTAGCTCATGATTTGTTGTTTATCATATGGGCATTATAGACAACTCCATTTCTATAAATTTTAAATTACTTACACTGTTTGCAGATTTACTACCTTAACTCCAAATAAAAGCATATGATTGCTGATTTTAGAAAAGCACATAATACCGCATTTACACAAGCCGCTTACCAGGCTTTTTTGGAGGAACTTAACAGCGTATATCCAGGTCAGTTGGATTTTCGCGTGGCAGAAACCGCTTTATTTATACCTAAAGATTTTACTGAAAAAATGTTGTCGGCTTGCGAAAGTATTATAGATGTGGTGACGCAACCTGATTATCGTAAACAAAGCGAGAACGCGATTCCTGACAATATAAAAGTACCCGCCGAAAACCTGTATCCACAATTTATTGCTTTTGATTTTGGTATATGCACTGGTAAAAACGGCCAACTGGAACCGCAACTTATAGAGATGCAGGGCTTTCCAAGTATGTTTTGCTTTCAGGTACTGGTAGAGGAAATTTTCAGGAAGCATTTTAGTATTCCGGAAAATTTTTCACCTTATTTAAATGGGTTTACCAAAGAAAGCTACCTGCAGCTATTGCGTAAAATAATAGTGGATGATTGTGACCCGGAAAATGTAGTGCTGCTGGAAATCTTTCCGGAAAAACAAAAAACCCGTATTGACTTTTATTGCACACAAACTTATATTGACATCAATACTGTGAACCTAACTGATATTATTCAGGAAGGAAAAAGGTTGTATTATATCAACAATGGAAAAAAGACCCTTATTAAACGAATATACAATCGCCTGATATTTGACGACTTATTTCAACAGACGAAGGAAGTGCAGGAAAAAGGAAAATTGTTTCAGCAAAATTTGGATGTAAAATGGATACCGCATCCCAACTGGTTTTATCGTTTAAGCAAGTTTACACTGCCGTTTATCCAACATGCCAATATACCTGAAACCCAATTTTTAAACGAGGTAAAGAATTTGCCAGCCGATTTGGAAAATTATGTAGTAAAACCACTTTTTTCTTTTGCAGGGCAGGGAGTAATAATTGATGTAACTAAAGAAGATATTGAACAAATAACAGATCCGCAGAACTGGATTATACAACGCAAAGTAGCATATGCCGATGTAATAGAAACGCCAGGCCAAAACGCTAAAGCAGAAATACGAATTTTTTACTTTTGGGAACCCGGAGCCTCAAGGCCGGTGGCTACTAACAACTTAGCACGTATCAGTAAAGGCAAAATGATCGGGGTAAGATATAATAAAGATAAAGAGTGGGTGGGCGGCAGCTTTTGCCTGTTTGAAAAATAGCAGCCCCTCATCGTTTGTAAATGATTCTGCAATTTTCAATTCACGAAACTCCAGTAAAAACCAAAACGGATTAACATACCCGGATACGGATAATCCGGTGCAGCCATATTATTTTTAGTAAGGCCGGAGCTGCTGAAAACGCCAAGTGTATTTAAATTTTCAGCACGTAAATATCCTTGAAAGCTGCGGATGCGAAAATGCAAGTATGCAGAAACCGTCGGGCGGTTGCTGATCTGCAAACTATCCTGGTAAAAAAATTGTCCTAAGACAGGCGAGTAATTATCAGCCTTATAAGGTGTGGTGTACAGTACTTCAAAACCAGTTGATAAAACAAGCGTTTTAAAAAAAACCCCTTCAAAAGCCAAACGGTTACGGGTATACGCTAATGGAAAATTTACCTGTGCATTGCCGGTTTTTTGCTGCACATGCACTTCTGCATGCCAGTTCCAGTGCCGGGTGATCTTAAATGTTTTATAGGCGTTAATGCGCAACACGTTGAACAAGGCATTTTCCTGCTGCAGTTTATAAAAATTAGTGAGGTAGAGATAGTTACTTACCAGGTAGTAATCGGCACTGAGTTGAATTTTATATTTGGGCTGCCAGGCTACAGCATACACGTGCGTTACGTTTTCTTTTGAAAATTTATTAAAAACCGTATCTAAATAAAAACTGCTATGGGTATTATAGATATAAGACGGCGAACGGTTTACGTTTTGAAAACCCACTTTTAGCGCACCAATTTTTGGGCTGATAATCCGTTGCAAACTTACTGCGCCATTATAATCGCCGGAATTATATCCGTTGAGGTATAAAGCTCCGGAGGCTTCTAAATCCCACTTTTGATTTTTTGTTCTATTGATGTATTCGCCATGTGCAATGAAGTTGTGTAATGACGCGCTGCTATTATCAAAATTACCTTTCAGCAATTGATATTGAATACCGGCTTTTATGTATTGATGTAAATTTTTGGCATCAGGAAATTGGTAAATAGAAAAATCATTACTGAGTTCCTGCCAGCTATCTTTTATTTTCAGCGTATCGGTGCTGTAGATGTTATAATAGGTTTTATAATAGTCACTATCTCCAATATTAGTATCTAAATAAGTATAACTGTATTTTCCAAAATTCAGGGTGTGTTCAAAACGCAAGCGTGGATAAAAAAGCGGTATTACCGTTGAATCAGTCACTATGGAATCTTTTTTCCCAAGGTCGTATTGCTGACGCATCAAAACGTTCACTTCTTTATACCAGTTGCCGGTTGTTAATTTAGTGCTGAAGAAATCTGCCTGGAAAGCCGCGTCAGAACCAATTTTAGTAGGAATATTAAACCGGTCTTTGTATATCGGGTTATTAAGGTAATTACTGGAATCGTTTTTTAATCCCCCGCTTTCATTGGCTTTAAGATTATTGGCTAGTACTACAAAGTAATTATTGTATCGCTTAGATGGCGATTGGTACCACGAGGTAAGGAGGTAATTATTATGAATGGATTTTTGGTTCTTAAAAACTCCCGGGCTGTTTATTAAGCGATATTGAAAAGATATATTCCAATAAGGCTTTAAATTTTGCGTATGCAATACTTCAATGATCTGCTCTACGCGGCTGCCTAATATATAGCCCAATTCTGTATAAGGCCGTGTAGTATTGAAAAAGCGTACATTTTGCAGGTTCCATTTATATACATCAAAAGCATGAAAGCCGGGATCCCACCCTGCTTTTAAATAGGGATTAAATAAAATAGATTTTGTAGCCGAACCATCATTGCCTAAAAAAACATGGTCGGCCGGTATAGGAAACCGCTTGGTAAAATCAGCAATAGAAGAGTCGAACGTATAATTCCGGCTTGAATCAAGGTAGCGAAAGTTAATACTGATACTGTCCTCTTTAAAGGTGCGATGTACTAAACTATCACCGCCCTTACTGCCCCGTGAACCACCCCTGCCAATGTTTCTTAATATACTGGGCTGCGCTAACAGGCTGCCAGCGGCAAACAGGCAAACGAAGAAAAGCAAGCCTTTGTATATAAAAACTTTTTTCAGATAAATGAGTTTAATCAATGATCGTCGCTAATTCTTTAAAGATGGCAGCAAATTTTGGCTCAGCGGCCTTAGCTGCCTGTAATACTTCTTCGTGCGTGATGGTATTTTCTTCTTCTCTTATTCCAATATCTGTAATGACACTCATGGCAAAAACATTCAACCCAATATGGTTAGCAGCTATTACCTCCTGCACCGTACTCATACCTACCGCATCGCCACCTAATACACGTATTAACTTATATTCTGCACGGGTTTCGAAAGTAGGACCGGTTACACCAAAATACACGCCTTCTTTTACATCAATTGACAATTGCTTTGCCACTGCTTTCGCTTTATCTATCAAATATTTTTTGTAGGGTTCGCTCATATCCGGAAAGCGTGGGCCCAGTTTCTCATCGTTCGGTCCTAATAACGGGTTAATAGTAGCAAAGCTGATATGGTCTGTAATAATCATTAAATCGCCTACTTTAAACTCCGGGTTCACTCCCCCTGCCGCATTCGATATTAGCAACGTTTCAACGCCTAAAAGTTTTAAAACCCGTATTGGAAATACCACTTCTTCAGCCGAATATCCCTCATAATAATGAAAGCGGCCGGACATAGTAATAATTGGCTTGCCGGACATATTACCTATTACAAGCTTGCCATGATGGCCCTCTACGGTACTAACCGGAAAATGCGGTATGTCGGCATATTCCACTTCAGTATCAATGGTAATGGCACTAATAAAATTACCAAGTCCGCTGCCCAGTACCACTCCTGTTTTTGGTGGATGGGTGATATATTTCTTTATAAACGCGGCTGCTTCCGTGAGCTTTTGATATGCAGTCATATATGTGAGCAAAGATAGCGTGAGGGGTTTCAAAAAGCGCAGGTATATAGCTAACTATGAGCCGGTCTTTTAATATTAACGATCTCCTTTACTAATATCTCGGCATATTAAATGCAATCTGCCCAACTATCATTAAAGATGGTTGGGCAGATTATTTACATTAATACTTGTTTTAAACAAAACTCATTTTATGAACTGCTAGTTTTTCACGAAAGTATATTTGTAGAGCACTACGCCATTATTATCTATTACGTTCATGTAATACGTACCGTCATTTAAGTTGCTTAGATTTATACTCACCTGATTCACTGACTGATTAACAGACTGTTTCATCATAGTTTGTCCAAAGGTATTAGTAACCATTATTCCTTTATTTGAAAAATCATCTCCACCAGAGAGTTTTACATACGCTGTTGATATAACCGGGTTAGGCGATACAGAAATTCCATCTGATATTAAAGAAGGGTTGTAAAAGGATATTATATTGGTTTGATTAATAACAGAACCATTTAGTACAGCGCTAATGCGATAATAATGAAGGTTATTGGATGGAGCCCCATCAGTAAAGTTATAGTTATCATCATTCTCAGGGCTCACTTGTCCAACTTTATAAAAGTAACTTCCATCATTGCTTCTTTCTACATTATAATAATCCACGTCACCATTGGATGTTTTCCACTTCAGAAAATTATCCCCGTTGTCTGAAGTACCGGTAAAGGAATAGAAAGCTAATTGCTGGCCATTGTTACTTACCCCAGGATTATTGCTAGGTGGAATAGGATTATTTTCAGATGTTGAAGGAGTGTTTGAACCATTAGAGCTTGAATTTCTTTCCAGTATACCTATATCAGGACCTGAACCGCTGTAAACTTTATTACCAGCAAAATCAGCATTGTAATTTAACTTGACTCCTTTATCAACTGCGGGGCTGGAAGATGCTAATGAATAATTCCATGAAGCGGGATTGGAAGAAGATTTATCAGCAAACATAGGAGTTCCATCGTCAACTACTTTTTCAGAAGAACCAATATTGAAGCCTAATGCACCAGAACCCAAATTATAAATATTGTTTTCGTGTACAATTTCTCCGCCGCTTAAATTGCTTTTAGCAATATTTACCCCGGTACTGATCCAGAAGATGTTGTTCTTCATATTAATTATATTATCGCTATTAGGGTCGCCGGGACCTGCACCAATCATGTTTGGATACCCTGCTCTGGATTTTACTGTTTCAATTATATCATTGTTATGAAACTGGAGGTTGTTTACAGGCACACCTACAGAACCGCCGTAGTTTATCCAGAAGGTTCTGCCTAAGTTGATTAATAAATTATAGGCTATAACATTATTATTATTAGCGCCACCGCCAGAACTCATTCCTTTTCCAAATTCGATAAAGCCTTCGTTGTTGATAAAAGTGTTATACTTAATATTATTATTACTGCAGGCTCCGATAAATTCTACAGTACCCCCATCATAATTATATTTAACGCTATTGCCCCAGCAATCTTTGATAGTGTTATTGCTAATTTCATTGTAAGAGCCGGAAAGGGAAACACCCATCGCACCATAAT
>JAICHT010000110.1 GCA_025924755.1 Chitinophagaceae bacterium
AAAACAACTTCACGGGTGCCAAGCCCACCACCAAGTGATATAGGAAGTACCGAAACCATAGCTGCTACCAAGAAAATGAAAATCCAATTTGCCTGGTGTGAGAAAATGCCCAGACTTAATAAAATGCAATACAGGCAAACAACTTGTATTGCTTGTACGGCAAGGCCCCAAAAAAAGGTAGGGAAGAAGCCGGGTAAAAAAACCGAAAAGAAGAATCGGATAAATAAGTAGAATACAAAAAAAGCTATAAAAGCTCCGGAAAGCAAAACAATATTCACCATCGGCTCTTTTACAACCAGAATGCCATATAAAGATAATATGATCACTAAAGCCATTAACCCGCTAAAGCGATCTAATAATACGGCAGAGGCTGTTTTTTTGTAAGGAGATTGATAGGTGCGATTTAATAAAATTACTTTGTACGCATCACCACTAATAGCGCCAGGTAAAAAGAGATTATAAAACATTCCCAACCAGTACAACTTGAGATTTTTCCACTGTGATAGATGAAGTTGTATATTTTTAAAATAAATATTTAACCGTATTGAAGAAAAAACTTTAGATAACATCAGTAGTGCAACAGCTGCTAATAAATACAACCAGTTTGCTTTAAGCAAAACTGTCCATATACGTCCAAAGTCTATTTTAGTAGATATATACCAAAAACACAAAACTGTAATCAGAATTTTGAGCAATAGACAGAGTATTTCACGGAGCCGTTTATTGGGAGATTCTCGAGCCTGTACATTCATGCGGTTTATTTCAATATTGATACCCAGGCTGCAAATAACATTATTTAAACATTTATTTCTGAAAAAATACAGAAAAACTTTGTCACATAATGTAGAAGTATTTACCTTTGCACTCCCATTCGAAAAAGTGGAAAGGATTTATGTCACAACGAATTAGAATTAAACTTCAGTCATACGATCACAATCTTGTTGATAAATCAGCCGAAAAGATAGTGAAGACTGTACGCAGTACGGGTGCGGTAGTTACGGGCCCGATTCCGTTACCTACCCGTAAAAAGATTTTTACTGTATTGCGTTCGCCGCACGTAAATAAAAAAAGCAGGGAGCAGTTTCAGTTGGCAACGCATAAGCGGTTGCTCGATATCTATACTTCTTCATCAAGAACGGTAGATGCTTTATCAAAGCTCGATCTGCCAAGTGGTGTTGAAGTTGAAATCAAAGCTTAAATGTTTTAGGATAATAGATTAGTAATTTTAGTTCTTATAAATTAATGCTCATCTCTCAATTGAAAGGTTCGCCGGACAAAAAAAGAGCTCTGAAATAAACGGCTACTAATTTAAAAATTAATAGCAAAACATATAAACAAGCCCTTCGAGGTTTGTTTGTTACCGGTACTTCCCCAGGCATAAAGCCGGATCGGGAAAAGGTCGGTAATAAACCAGGATTGAAGACCCAATGATGGTCTGTCTTGTATAACCTTGCGGGAAAAACCGTAAGAAAATGAAAGGTATTATTGGAAAAAAAATTGGGATGACCAGCATCTTCGATCCAAGCGGTAAACAAACCGCCTGTACGATTATCGAAGCCGGCCCATGTGTAGTAACGCAGGTTAAAACACAGGAAACCGATGGTTACACTGCCCTTCAGGTCGCTTTTGGCGATAAAAAAGAAAAACATACTTCCTTATCAGAAAAGGCACACTTCGCAAAAGCCAGCACTCCGGCTAAAAAGTATGTAAAGGAATTCAGAAACTCTTCTCTAGAAAAAAATATTGGCGATACTATTACAGTAGACATTTTTGCTGAAGGCGATAAAGTGGAAGTAGTAGGCACCACTAAAGGTAAAGGCTTTCAGGGTGTAGTAAAGCGCCATGGTTTTCATGGAGTTGGTGAAGCGTCCCACGGTCAGCACGATCGCCAGCGAGCACCAGGTTCTATTGGTGGTTCTTCTTATCCAAGCCGTGTGTTTAAGGGAATGCGTATGGCTGGTAGAATGGGAACCGATCGTGTAAAAATGAAAGGTTTAAAAGTAGTAAAGATTTTCGTTGAGAAAAATTACATATTAGTAAGTGGATCTGTCCCAGGCCACAATGGTTCAATCGTTTTAATCCAGAAGTAAAATGCAAGTAAAAGTATTAAACATACAAGGACAAGAAACAGGTAGAACTGTTGAGCTTCCTGAAGACATATTTGGCATTGAGCCAAATAACCATGCAGTATATTTAGCGGTGAAGCAATATCTGGCAGCACAACGCCAAGGCACGCATAAAGTTAAAACCCGTGCGGAAGTGCAAGGTGCAAGCAGAAAATTGCATAAGCAAAAAGGTACCGGTGGTTCCCGTAAAGGAAATATTCGTAATCCTTTATATAAAGGTGGTGGTACTGTTTTTGGTCCAAAGCCGCATAAATATGATATTAAGCTGAACCGTAAAGTAAAAGACTTGGCTAAAATGTCAGCGCTTTCTTACAAGGCAAAGGAAAATGCTATTGTAGTGGTAGAAGATTTGAATTTTGATGCTCCAAAAACTAAAAACTTTATGGGCATGCTTAATGGTATCAAATCTGCTGATAAAAAAATCATGTTTGTCTTGCCGGAGTACAATGAAAATGTGCATCGTAGTCTTCGCAATGTGCCTACTGTATTAGGAACATTACTAAGCGATATCAATACATATGATATTGTAAACAGCGAGATCATAGTATTAACAGAAAGTGCAGCGAAAATATTTAGCTCGAGCGAAGAAGTAGCCGCATAATTATAATAATTAAATAAATAACATTCAGATGAGACCTTCTGAAGTATTGATAAAGCCGATATTAACTGAGAAAGCAAATGGACAGCAAGAAAAATTGCGCCGGTTTGCTTTTAAGGTTGCCAGAAAAGCAAATAAACTGGAGATTAAAAAAGCAGTACAGGACTTTTATGGCGTAAACGTAATTGATGTAAATACATCAGTTGTACCTGGTAAAGCTAAATCACGGTTTACTAAAAAAGGAGTAGTTAACGGACGTAAGCAAGCTTATAAAAAAGCTATGGTTACTGTAGCAGAGGGCGAAAGCATTGATTTATACAGCAATATTTAATTGTTGTAAAATAATAAACGAATGGCTGCAACAGCCGCAAATGTTGATTAATAAAAAAGAACTATGCCATTAAAGAAATACAAACCTATTACCGCTGGTACTCGTTGGAGAATAGGTAATGCATATGCAGAAGTTACCACTAACGAACCGGAAAAATCGTTGGTAGAAGTTAAAACACGTTCAGGTGGTCGTAATTCATCTGGCCGCCGAGCCATGCGTTATATTGGAGGCGGTCATAAAAAGATGTATCGTATTATAGATTTCAAACGGGCTAAAAAAGATATTCCTGCCACAGTTTCTACTATCGAGTACGATCCGAATCGTTCTGCCTTTATTGCATTACTCATATATGCGGATGGCGAAAAAAGATACATTATTGCTCCACAAGGTTTGCAAATAGGCGCTACTGTAGTAAGTGGTGATGCTGTAGCCCCAGAATTAGGCAATGCTTTACAATTAAAGAACATGCCTTTAGGAACCGTAGTTCATAATATTGAAATGCAGCCAGGACAAGGTGGTAAAATTGCTCGAAGCGCCGGTTCTTCTGCACAGCTTTCTAACAAAGAAGCTAAATATGCAGTATTAAAAATGCCTAGTGGAGAGTTAAGAAAGGTGTTGATTAACTGCTACGCTACTGTAGGTATCGCATCTAATAGCGATCACCAGTTGCAATCAATGGGTAAAGCTGGCCGTAACCGTTGGAGAGGCATCAAACCTCGCAACCGCGGTGTAGCTATGAACCCAGTCGATCACCCAATGGGTGGCGGCGAAGGTAAAGCTTCCGGTGGTCAGCCCCGTTCAAGAACAGGTAAATGGTCTCGTGGTATGAAGACGCGTACCAAAGGAAAAGGAAGTGATAAATTGATTATTCAGCGTAAGAACGGTAGCAAATTAGCTAAATAGTCAAACAGCAACAGTAATAATATATAATCCTAAATCTAAAAAAGATTATGGCTCGTTCGATAAAAAAAGGTCCTTACGTAGCAGCACATTTAGAAGGCAAGGTGTTAGCAATAAACGAAGGCAAATCTAAAAAAGGAGTAATCAAAACATGGAGCCGTCGTTCAACTATTACTCCGGATTTTGTAGGGCACACTTTTGCAGTGCATAACGGAAATAAGTTTATTCCCGTGTATGTAACCGAATTTATGGTAGGTCATAAATTAGGCGAATTTGCTCCTACAAGAAATTTTAAAGGTCACTCAAGTAAAAAAGTAGGTTAATAAGAAAGGCACGTTAAGGACAATCTTAATCTCTACCTTTTAAATAATTATAAAATGGAAGCGGTAGCAAAACTTAGAAATTATCCGACATCACCCCGTAAAATGCGGCTTTTAGCTGACTTGATTCGTGGTATGAAAGTAGAAAAGGCATTGGCTGTATTAGAACATAATGCTAAACATCCTGCTGTGCCGATGAGAAAACTGGTTTTAAGTGCAATCAGCAACTGGAAACAAAAAAATGAAAATGGTGATGAAGGCCAGCTGGTAGTGAAAACTATTTTTGTGGATGGTGCCAGAACCTTAAAAAGAATGCGTCCTGCACCACAAGGCCGCGGCTACCGTGTTCGTAAAAGAAGCAATCACGTAACTGTAGTTGTCGATTCAAAACAATAATTCACGTATTAAAGCATAACCAATAAACATGGGTCAAAAAGCAAATCCTATTGGTAACAGATTAGGAATTATCAGAGGTTGGGAATCCAACTGGTATGGTAATAAAAAAGACTTTGCACAAAAGCTGATAGAAGATAATAAAATCAGAAACTATCTTAATGCCCGTATTAACAAAGGTGGGATTGCCAAGATTGTTATAGAAAGGACTTTAGGTAAGTTGATTGTAACGATCCATACTTCTAAGCCAGGTATTATTATCGGTAAAGGTGGTAATGAAGTAGATCGTATTAAAGAAGAATTGAAGAAGCTTACAGGTAAAGATGATGTTCAGATTAATATCCTTGAAATACGCCGCCCTGAATTGGATGCTACTATTGTAGGAGATACGATAGCCCGTCAGATTGAGAATCGTATCAATTACAAAAGGGCTATTAAGATGGGGATCGCCTCAGCACTTCGTATGGGTGCGGAAGGTATCAAAGTAAAAGTAAGCGGTCGTCTTGGCGGTTCTGAAATTGCCCGTACTGAAGAAATTAAGCAGGGTCGTGTTCCTCTACATACTTTTCGTATGGATATTGATTACGCAAATGTTTTTGCGTTAACAGTTTACGGAAAAATCGGTATTAAGGTATGGATTTGTAAAGGTGAGGTTCTTGCTAAAAGAGATTTGAATCCAAACTTCATCGGTGGTAAAAGTGAGGTAAGCGACAGAAGAGAAAGAAGAGATGAACGAGGTGGAGATTTTGGACGACGTGATGACCGTGGCGCCGACCGTAGAGGTGGTGGCGGTGGAAACTTTAACCGTGGCGGAGGAGCTGGTGGAAACAGGCAAGGTGGCCAGGGTGGTGGAAGAAGATAGTATTGCAATTAATTTTAGAATTATCAAATTGATATAAAATGTTACAGCCGAAAAGAACAAAGCACAGGAAAATGCAAAAGGGTCGCATGAAGGGCGACGCCAAAAGAGGAGCTACTATATCCTTTGGGTCTTTTGCTTTGAAAGCTTTGGAATGTCATTGGATTACGGATCGCCAGATTGAGGCAGCACGGCAGGCACTTACCCGCCATATGAAACGGGAAGGTAATGTATGGATCCGTATTTTTCCTGATAAGCCGATTACCCGCAAACCAGCAGAAGTACGTATGGGTAAAGGTAAAGGTAATCTTGAGTTTTGGGCAGCCGTTGTAAAACCAGGACGCATCTTATTTGAACTGGATGGTGTAACTGAAGAAGTAGCAAAAGGTGCACTGGAACTTGCAGCCGGTAAATTGCCTATCCAAACTAAGTTTGTAAAGCGTCGTGATTTAGCGGAAGCCTAATCATTCTATTAAAACAGAATAACATGTCAAAAACAGTAGATTTCAATAAGAGTATTGAAAATTTAAGCGAAGAAGAATTACAGGCCCGCATTAATGAAGACGAGACCCGATTGAAAAAGCTCGAATTCGGTCATGCTATTTCTCCATTGGAGAATCCAATGTCAATTCGCAATTTGCGTAAGGAAGTAGCCCGCTTAAAAACTCAATTACGGAAAAAGCAATTAAGCGTTTAATATAGTTGTTAGCTTAGGTTTATAGCTCGTATTGCTGTTATAAATTAAAGCCATTAGCACCAGCTAAAACATAATCAAATGGATGAAATAAGAAATTTAAGGAAAATAAGAATTGGAGTGGTTACCAGCAACAAAATGACTAAAACCATTACAGTTGCAGTAGAACGAAAAGTAAAACACCCCATCTATGGTAAGTTTGTAAAAAAGACTACCAAGTTTCATGCGCACGATGAGAAGAATGAGTGCAGTATTGGTGATATCGTTCGCATTATGGAAACCCGTCCTTTAAGCAAGACAAAACGGTGGAGATTGGTAGAAGTTGTTGAAAAAGTGAAATAAACCAACAGCATGCTACGAGCGGATAGCTACGGGCTGCAGGGCAAATAAAGTTAATAACAATATTTTTAGGCAAAGAGCTCGTAACTCGAAGCTAAAAGCTAAAAGCTAATAAAGATGATTCAGCAAGAGTCTCGTTTAAATGTCGCAGATAACAGCGGTGCTAAAGAAGTGCTTTGCATTCGGGTGTTAGGTAATAGCGGTCAGCGTTATGCAAAGATTGGCGATAAAATAGTTGTAAGCGTTAAAGATGCAATACCTGCCGGTGGCATTAAAAAAGGTACGGTTGCTAAAGCAGTAATTGTAAGAACTAAAAACAAATTGCGCCGTAAAGATGGATCTTATATCCGGTTTGATGATAACGCAGTAGTGTTATTAAACCAGGCTGAAGAACCACGCGGTACACGCATCTTCGGACCGGTTGCGAGAGAACTTCGTGATAAAGGATATATGAAAATCATATCCTTAGCACCTGAAGTGCTTTAAGAACGTGGAGCAAACAAAGCAATATTTGTTTAATTAATATAATCTCTGGCAGTATCAGAGATGTCAAAACTCCCGATAGGGAACAAGGTTAAAAAATGAAAACAAGATTTAAATTAAAGCATAATATCAGAAAAGGAGATACTGTAGTGGTGATTTCCGGCGATGATAAAGATGTAACCAAGCCACGACTGGTAAAAGAAGTGTTGGTGGATGAAAGCAAGGTAATTGTAGAAGGTGTAAATATCATCTCAAAACATACAAAACCCTCTGCTCAAAATACTAAAGGTGGTATCCTGAAAAAAGAAGCACCTATCCATATCAGCAATATTAAATTGTGGGATGGAAAGCAGGGAACCAAAGTGAAGAAGGAAAAGAGAGACGGTAAAACAGTTCGTGTTTCTAAAAAATCAGGGGAGGTAATTAAATAATGGCAACAACAACTACTACTCCAAGATTAATGCAAAAGTATCGCGACGAAGTGATACCGGCATTGCGTAAAAAGTTTAATTACGGTTCTGTAATGCAAGCACCGAAATTAGAAAAGATCTGCTTAAACCGTGGTGTGAACGGAGCGGTTACAGATAAAAAGCTGGTAGATATTTCTTTAGAAGAATTAACTACTATCAGTGGGCAAAAGGCAGTAGCCACCATGTCTAAAAAAGATATCTCTAATTTTAAACTGCGTAAGAATATGCCAATTGGTGCAAGAGTTACTTTACGTGGGGAGAAAATGTATGAGTTTTTAGATCGCTTAATATCAGTAGCACTTCCACGTGTTCGGGATTTTAAAGGCGTAAACGAAAAAGCATTTGATGGTCGCGGTAATTATACCTTAGGTGTTACAGAGCAAATCATTTTTCCTGAGATTGATATTGATAAGGTAAATAAAATTACCGGTATGGATATCACTATGGTTACTACCGCTAATACCGACGAAGAAGCTTACGAGCTTTTAAAGGAATTAGGAATGCCTTTTAGAAATATAAAAAAGTAAACTTTTTAATTGGTGATTTTAATTGAATTGCCAGTTTGAATTAAAAATTAATAATGATATGGCTAAAGAATCAGTAAAAGCCAGGCAGCGCAAAAGGGAAAGAATGGTAGCGCAATACGCGGAAAAAAGAGAAGCATTAAAGCAGGCAGGCGACTGGCAGGCTTTGGATGCCTTACCGAAAAACTCTTCTGCGGTTCGCTTAAAGAACCGTTGTCAAATGACAGGACGTCCAAGAGGTTATGTTCGTTATTTTGGGATATCAAGAATAGCCTTGAGGGATATGGCTTTGAACGGTAAAATTCCTGGCTTAACGAAAGCAAGCTGGTAATAAACCAGGAAAGTACATTCTAAAAAACTAATTAAAAACTTTTCCAATTATCTCGTTTAATCGAGACGTAGGAGGGATAAATATATGGTAACTGATCCTATAGCAGACTTCTTAACAAGAATACGAAATGCGCAAATGGCTGGTCATCGAATTGTAGAAATTCCAGCTTCCAATTTAAAAAAGCGTATGACCGAAATTTTATATAATCAGGGGTATATCCTGAAGTATAAATTTGAAGATGATAACAAGCAAGGGCTTATAAAAATAGCCTTAAAGTACGATTCTCAAACCAAACAACCTGCCATCCAAAGCTTAGAAAGAGTAAGCCGGCCTGGTTTGCGCCAATATGCAAAGCCGACAGAATTTCGCCGCGTGAAGAATGGCCTGGGCGTTGCTATCGTTTCTACTTCAAAAGGGGTATTAACAGATAAAGAAGCAAAGATGCAGAATGTAGGCGGAGAAGTACTTTGCTACATCTATTAATAGTTTAGCAATCCATAAAAGCTAATACATTAAGCCGAACTATACTAAGCTGACCGGTTGGCTTTAGAAATCAAAATTTATAATTTAAAAAGTACAGTAAAATGTCTCGTATAGGTAAAAACCCAATAACAGTTCCAGCTGGAGTTACCATATCTGTTAATGGAGATAATGTGGTAACAGTAAAGGGACCAAAAGGTGAATTGAAGCAAGAGGTAGATCGCGATATTACAGTAGTGGTAAATGATGGGAAAGTTGAATTCAGCCGTCCTACCGATCAAATACGTCACAGGTCTTTACATGGTTTGTATCGTGCCTTAATTGCAAATTTGGTAAAAGGCGTTACAGATGGATATCAGCGCAAACTGGAATTAATAGGTGTTGGGTTTAAAGCTTCCAACCAGGGAAATCTTTTAGACCTGACACTTGGATATTCTCACAATATTGTTTTTGAAGTTCCTAAAGAAATAAAAGTAGCAACAGCACAGGAAAAAGGTCAAAACCCTACTATTACCTTAGAAGGTATTGATCGCCAACTGATAGGTCAGGTGGCTGCAAAACTGCGTAGCCTTCGTAAGCCGGAGCCATATAAGGGTAAGGGTGTTAGGTATATGGGTGAAGTGGTTCGTAAAAAAGCAGGTAAGGCCGCTGGTAAATAATATCAAAGTTTTATTTAAATAAGTCTCTGGCAGTATCAGGGACGTCAAAATGAGGGTATAAAAAATGAGCGCAAACGTTAAAACACAACGAAGAAGAAAAATCCGGTACAGCATCCGCCGGAAAATAGCAGGTACTGCAAAGCTGCCTCGCTTATCTATCTTCCGCAGTAATTCAGAAATCTATGCTCAGTTAATAGATGATGACAATGGCTTTACATTAGCTGCTGCATCTTCAAGAGATAAAGATATACAGGCACAATCAGGTACAAAATCCGAAAAAAGCAAATTGGTAGGACAAGCTATTGCACGTAAAGCATCAGATCTTGGTATTACCGCTATTGTTTTTGACCGTGGTGGTTACTTATATCATGGCCGTGTTAAAGCTGTAGCAGACGGAGCCAGAGAAGGCGGATTAAAATTTTAAATTTCGAAATAACGGTTTATGATTATTGCCTTTCAAAGTAATAAAGGAGCAGGTAATCATAATTTGATAATTAGCAAATAAATTATGTCAAAAGCTATTTTAAACAAAGTAAAGGCGGCAGACCTTGAGTTAAAAGAAAAGGTTGTTTCTATAAATAGAGTAGTAAAAACTACCAAAGGTGGCCGTGCTTTTAGTTTCTCTGCATTAGTTGTGGTTGGCAATGAAGGCGGTGTAGTAGGTCATGGTTTAGGCAAAGCCAAAGAAGTGCAGGAAGCTATCACCAAAGGAATAGAAGACGCAAAGAAAAATTTAATCAAAGTTCCTGTAATGCATGGAACTATTCCACACGACCAATTGGCAAAAGAAGGTGCTGCTAAGGTATTGATAAAGCCAGCTGCGCATGGTACAGGTGTAATTGCAGGAGGTTCTATGCGGGCAGTATTGGAAAGCGCCGGCGTAACAGACGTTTTAGCAAAATCATTAGGTTCTGCAAATCCGCATAACGTAGTAAAAGCAACTTTTAAAGCACTGGCTATGTTAAGAGAACCAATCGGCATATCTAAAACACGTGGAATTGGTTTGAAAAAAGTTTTTAACGGACAATAAGTAA